>DATGJU010000271.1:0-8009 GCA_035295045.1 Chthonomonadaceae bacterium | reverse complement strand
GTAAGGTCTTCCTCGACCACAACATGAACGCGCGCGCGAAGACCATCGCCTCGGTCTACTCGCCCCGCGCCGGTGCGGAGGCGGGCGTATCGGCGCCGCTGCGCTGGGAGGAGCTCGAGAGCATCTACCCCGCGGATATCTCCGTGCTAAACGCGATGGAGAGGCTGCGCAAGGTGGGCGACCTCTGGTCCGGCCTCTTGGGCGCCAAGCGCGACCTCTCCACGCTTATCTCAACCACGCAAGCCCATCCCGTGCCGAGGTAACCGACTACTCGGGCCGTTTTATCCACATATCGGGATCAACCCGGTGACGATCGCAATGATTGTCCCCAGGATGACTCCAGCGAACAATCCCACCAGAGCAATTACTACTTTTGCGGCTGCAGTCGCGATCACTTTGGGGCCCTCGCTGCGATCCGACGCGCTATTTCCGGCTGAATGTCCTTGATGCCAAATCCCAGCTGTTCGGCGATCGAATGCAGTTCGTCGGCGCTATGCCCATCCTTCCGGGCGGCGTCTGCCAGGCAGAAGGTTCGCAGCGCTCGGCTCCCGGTCCGACAATATAACAGAATGGGACGCTTTCCATTCGATAGGATAGAGGATAGCCGATCCACGCCCGCGGAGGGAATATCGCCATGCGGAATAGGGACATATTCGAATGTGATTCCGCGCCGCTTCGACATGTCTCCTGCCTGGCGGGACGGAATCTGGTCTGCCGCTTCGCCATCGGGGCGCATGTCCACGATCGTCGCGATGTGCAGCCGGCCCAGTTGGGGAAAGTCTGACTCTCGGAGCTGATCGGTCAAGTAGATTTCGGATTTGTCAACTCGGCGTATCAGTTTTTCATGGCGTGCACGGTTCGTTATGTACGAGTAGGCCACGATGTAGACGATTCCGATCACCATCGAAATGAGGAAGACTCTGGTGTTCGATAGCCGCATTGTCCAATACCACTCCAATCTATCGCCGTATTTGCGTGTCCACCGCGGCCCTTAGCGGCGTCCCGGTGCGCCTTAGGGTCCCGGCGCCGTGAATCCGGAGAGCGGATTGCCGTAGAAGGCATCCGTCTTCCACGCGGCGTGGTCCCACGTCTCCTGGGTGCCGATCACCTGCACCGGCACAATCTCCCGGTTGCGCCCGAGTTTGTTCGCGGCCGCGATTCCGGTATCGAATATGCCGGCCACGTGGACACTGAACTTGATCGAGCGCGCAAGATTGCCCACCAGCAGCACCTTCACTTCGTACTCGCCCGGGTTCTTTGCGAGGGCGAAATTCGGATCGTATCCGTCGCCGCCCTCCGGAGGCGTCGGGTACACGCCCAGGAACTCGCAATCGGCGTAGCTCCACTGCGCCTTCTTCGGATTCGTGTATCTGCGGTCTAAGCGCGGCATCAGTCTTCCAAGGTCAACTTATAGCACAAGAACCTCACAGTCAAACCGCTAATCTCCGTATCGTAAACCCTGCCGTCCGCTGACCATCCGAGGCGGACATAGAACCTTCTTGCACGCATATTATCCTCGAACACGTACAATAGAGCGCCCTTGTGGCCGTTGTCCTTGAAGGCGAGGTGTGCATCACGCATGAGACGTTCTCCAACGCCTTTACCCCAATAATCAGGCAGTACGAACAGGTCAAAGACGTATCCCATCGCTGGATCGCTGCTTTTGCCAATTCTCATCCACCCGACCACGCGTTGATCGTGTGCGGCAACGATAACCCGGGTTGGGTCATCGGACTGGATAAACCCATGCCAGACTCGTGTCCGGTGCGATTCAGACAGAGAGTCTAGATGTGCAGCCGGCAGGAAGTGCCGATACGCCGTTTGCTGTGCAAGAACCTCAACGGCCGCGATTCCCGCTGCATCTTCGGCTTTTGCTGCACGGTACTCGATATCCATGGCTACTCCAGCGGATAGCGATCATGTTTGCCGCGACGCCGCGCTTATAACTGCAATGAGATTCCGGTGTTAGATGCCTGAACCCGACATGCGGGCCCGTGTCCCTCGTACGATGAAAACTCACCATTCCGCTGACTAGAAATCATGGACACGTTAAGCCCGACGATAGCGGAATACTTCCGGTCAACCGGCGCTCGCGACTTCGACGCATTGGCTGCGTTCTTTAGAACCGACGCATCCGTCGAAGACGAGGGCCGATGCGATTCGCAAGTGTGCCGAAAACACGCAAGCCGAGTATTCCTTCGTACTGGAGCCGTTGAGCTCAAAGGAAGAGGAAGGCACGGCCGTCGTAACCTGCAGGGTGTCCGGCGACTTCCCCGGCAGCCCAATCGACCTTCGATTCACGTTTGCATTGATGGGCGATCGGATCGCCTCGATAACGATCCGAGACTAGCAGCAAGTCATCGACGTGGTACTCAAACCGAAATGCGCGCGGCCCAAGCGGAGTAAATCCGAGTTGAATTCAGACGTTAGTCTCGGCGCTAACCTTTAGTTGATATGCTTGTGCAATCCAGCCCATTAGCTCTTCGTCAACGTCTTCTTGACTGGATATCTTGACTTCGTTGTGAAATCGGCATTTCGAGACCCGTTCACTCTTCGCGATGCGGGGGCTTGCCGGGGCATGGTCGAGCACGATGTTGACGAGAAGTCCGCTTGAGCGCGGATGGACGCCAAGAAACGCCCCTTTTCCGGCGACGATGTGCGCGGAAGTCTTCTTCATCTCTTCGACGATAGGACCCAGAGCTCTCACTCGTCCTAGCAAGCGATCCTATAGCTCGCGCGTGAGTGGCGATTTGTCGAAGGGCCCTGTTTCCATGCCTCATTATATCCCATTCGTGGCGAGTAAACCGTGGCTCTGCGAGCAACGAAGCGGCGGCGCCGCCAATAAGCGCTCGCAATTCGCTGTTCGCTGAACGCGGCGTCCAAGGAGCGAATCGTGAGCAGGTACCGATCACCGATTTGTGGCGACATACCTCGCATACGCCTTTCGCCGCCGCTCGTGTTCAATTGAATCTTCCTGGCGATCGTCCTCGGTCCAGCCTATGCGCCCTGCGAGCCCCATTATTGCGGGGAACGCGTCGCGCGGCCATGGTCGCATCGCGCATTCGCTCAACTTCGTGCCTCCGAAGAAGTGCAGATCCTGCGCGTTGCTGGCGGACAATACGCCTTTAGCATTCCCGGTCCATGTCGCGTCTCCAAATACGCGAAAGCCGCCCAAATTATATTTGAGCGGCTTTCGTATCAGACAATCGGCCGCTCTCCCACTGAGCTACAGCCCCCTGAGTGTGGAGCTGGCGGGGATCGAACCCGCGACCTGCCGAATTGGGAGCGGGGGTCAGACTCGAACTGACGACCTTCGGGTTATGAGCCCGACGAGCTACCGGACTGCTCCACCCCGCATCAACAGGCTTAGTATACACCCTCTACACGCGGGAGTCAAGGGCAAATCGTTGCTCATCGTCGGCGACCCTCGCTTGCCCCGCGGCCGCCGCTCCGTCCATACGCTGGCGGATAGCAAGATCACCGGTGCGTCGCGGCCTCGGTGGCAGGCCCGGTGGCGGACGCCCCGACAGTGTCTGGCACGCGAAGCATAATTCTTGCGCGAGGGCCGGCGCTCGACGCATCATTGACTGCGTGTCCGGCTCGGCCGGCGGAGCCAGGAACCAGGAACCCAGCAACCGCTCATTCATTGCGTGCCCGGCTCGGTTGCCAGAACCAGCAGCCAGAAGCCAGGAACCAGCAGCCCGGCGACCGCTCGTTCATCGCGTGTGCGGGTTGAGGACCGGCTGCCAGAGCGCGGCAGTGGCGTTGATCCGGCTGATGCACTTCTTGTACTCGGCGTGCAGCTCGGCCATCACGGCATCGTGGTCGCGGAGCACCCGGTCCGAGAAATCCTTCGCCGCGACGGTCATCCTGGCCTTCCAGCGTGGATCTTCGCGGATATGGCCGACGATGTGGAGCAGCACGCCGCTCGCGGATTCGAGGCCGCCCGCGGGCGCGAGGACCACGCTCGGATCGGCGCGGAAGATGGCGCCGAAGCTCGGGTCGATCCGCACGTAGCAGGCGCCCTGCATTGCGTGCCCGCCGCGAGTGTAGGTGAACTCCGTTTCTCCCAGCGTCGCGCCGCCCTGGAGCGGCTCCCCGAGGCTCTGTGCCACGTCCGGCCGGTCACGGGTCTCGCCGATCTTGAGACCCTGAATCTCCTTCGCAAGCTTCGTCTGGACGTAGAGCCGCGAGAACTCGGCCCCGGTCACGGCGTGCAGGACGGTGTAGGTGATCCCGTTCACCTCGTAGGACTGGCCCTCGCGCAGCCCGCGCCGCTGGGACGACGGGCCAGGCAGCGCATACGTCGTCAGCAGCGAGTCGCCGACGCGGACATGGGTCGCGCCGTCCGGCGAGCCGGCGTCTATCTGGACGCGCACGTCGACCGGCGCGAACCGATACGTGCCGCCGGTAATCTTCCAGCCTTCGGGGACCTCCGTGGTGAACGCGCCTTCGATCGGGTCCTTCCAGGCCGTGTACGCGACGGCCCGCTGCGCGCTGGCGGGCGGCGCGACAGCCGACACGGCGACCACGAGGACAGCGGCAA
The DNA here is from genome assembly GCA_035295045.1 of Chthonomonadaceae bacterium. Taxonomy (GTDB): domain Bacteria; phylum Armatimonadota; class Chthonomonadetes; order Chthonomonadales; family Chthonomonadaceae; genus DATGJU01. Next base: position 3,463 of record DATGJU010000271.1, on the reverse strand, counting down.
GGCGACGCAGAACGCGCAATTTGGCGGGAATCATGGCGTTACTCCCAAATGATAATCTCCGGGTTGACCTGAGGCAAGCGTTCACGGCGCGGGACGGTCCCTATCTTATGCGACGCGTACGGGCCGGTTTCCTGCGATCAGGCCTGCCGGGATCTGAACGCGACGATCCCAGCCAATACCAGCCGACCGCCGCAGTCGGCGACCCCGCTCCACGAGAGATAGCATTTCGAAGCGTCGCGAGACTTGTACGACGCCGCGCTGCTATCGGCTGCCGCGCTCGGCGAATGGGGATGGCCGTCGGACCCGGCGTCGCGAACCGGAGGCGGTGCGCGTTCCCACAACCGCCGACTGCCGGCCGAGGCGCCGATCTGGCGGCCTGGCTGCCGGAGCGCGATCCGGGCCGACGCGGGATGACGGCGTGTGACGCTGCCTGCACCCCGTGTTCGCGGAGCCGCGCGATGGGCCGCCCTAGCCGGGGGCGGGAGCTTCGTGGACTGCGCCATCCCTGGCAAGCGCAATCGTCTCTTCCAGCGTGAGCGCGCGGCCTGCCTGCCACGCCTGCGACCAGTCGCGGTAGGGCAGGGCGGCGCGAGCCGTCCCGGCCGCAGCGTCGTACTCTTCTTGGTCGGGCGCGTCGCGGAGCATGCCGGTCGCCTCGCGGAGTGCGCTCGCCGAAGCGAGCAGTTTTAGCGCCCGAACGGGCTCAGCTTCGGCCGCGGCGACGCGGCCCAGCCCCTCGATCGCGTAGATCGTCCCGCGTCTGTCCCCGTTGCCGGCAAACCGCTCCAGGCACTCAAGATAGTAGGCGCGCGCCCCGGCAAGGTCGCGCTCCCTCCAGGCAACGCGTGCGAGACCGAGCAGGGAGTGGGAGGACCAGAAGTCGTCTCCGCCGGAGCGATGGTAGGCGACGAGGCTCTCCTCGAAGCTGCGCCGCGCATCGGCATACCGGCCCTCGAAGCAGGCGCCGAAGCCCAGCAGGTTCAGGTCGCAGCCCTCAGCCCAAGCGTCGCCGCGTCTGCGCGCGTCCTTAAGGCCGATCTCGAGAAACTCCCGCGCACGGGCGTAGTTGCCGGTCCCGTGCAGCGCAAAGCCCATGCCTGCCTTAACCCGGCCGATTGCGACCGCGTCGCCCACTCGCTCCATCAGCGCAAGGCTCTGCGTGAACTCCTCCAGTGCCTCGCCGAACACGTCGAGGTAGCATAGAAGTAGTCCGCGACTGCTGCGAGCCCACGCTCGCGACAGGTCGGAAGCGTCTGTACGTCGGCGCGATGCCTCTATCGCGGCTCCAAGTCGTTCCGCGCCTTCTCTCAATCTGCCCCGGCGGACCCAGAACCATAGCAGCGCAGTGGTAAGTCGGAGGTCGCGGTCGCCTCCGGCATCATGCTGCTGGAGCCACTCCACCGCCGCAAGCACATTGTCGCGCTCCGGGTCGAGGCTGGCCACGTGCTCCGGTCTGGTCGGGTCCTTTTGCCACCCGCCCATTTCCTCGACGAAAGAAAGAAAGTAGTCAGCATGTCGGTCCCCGACGATGCGCATTTCAGCCTCTGGAAGCTGTTCTGCCGCGAACGCGCGCACCAGCGCAAGCATCGTGAACCGCATTCGCCCGCCAGACGCGCTCGCCTGAACGAGGGAGTGCGCGACAAGCGTGTCCAGATGACCCGTGACATCCGTATCCGGGCAGAGCGCCTGCGCCGCCTCGCGCGTCCAGCCGCCGTGAAACACCGAAAGGCGCGCGAGTGTTTGCCGCAACGGCGGCGCCAGGAGCCGCGAACTCCACTCAAGCGCCGCTCGGAAGGATCGGTGGCGAGAGTCCTTGTGCGCCCGCCGGTCGACGAGCAGGTCCTCTCCGCGCGCAATTCCGGCCAGGATTTCGGCCGCCGCGTAGGATCGCGACTGCGCGGCGGCGATCTCGATGGCAAGCGGCAGGCCCTCCAGCTGGCGGCACAGCTCCGCGATCGCGCCGGCGTTCGCGTCGGTCAGCGCGAAGTCCGCGCGCACCGCTCTCGCGCGATCCAAGAAGAGCTGCACACACGGCGACAGCTCAATTCGGTCGGCGTCCCCGCGATCGCTGGCGGACGGCAGCGCCAGCGGCGTGATCGCGATCTCCCGCTCTCCGTCGATCGCCAGGCCGCGCCGCGTCGTGGTCAGCAGCCGGAGCTGCGGCGCGGCCCATCGCAACCGCTCGATCTGTTCTGCGCCGTCCGGCAGGAGCTGCTCCAGGTTGTCCAGCACGAGCAGCGTCCGGCGCGCGCCGGACCCTCTCGACTGCTCCGCGATCGCGGTCATTGGGTCCTGCTCGCTATCGACGGGCGCGCCGAGAGCTTCGGCGACCGCGGCGGGGATCTGCCGCGGCTCGCGCACGTCCGCTAGCGCCACGAAGCAGGCCGGCCCGTGACCCGCGCGATCGTAGGCAGTGGCGACCTCGATCGCCAGCCGGGTCTTGCCGACCCCGCCGATCCCCGTCAGGCTGATGATCGGACCTGGCGCCTCCGGCTGCGCCAGCGCCGCAAGGACTCGCTCCGCCAGCGCCTCGCGCCCAAACAGTCGGGTGACGGGGCGCGGCAGGCGGGTCGCGACTCCGGTGTGCGCGGCGGCGCCTGACTCGGCCTCGCGCGTACGGCGCGCGGTCGCTGGCGGATCGACATCGCGGCCAAGCCTTACGACAACCTGGTCCTTGATCCGCTTCAGGCCAGCCGACGGCTCCGCGCCGATCGTCTCGCGCAGCAGCCGCTCATAGACGTGGTACTCGTTTAGCGCGGCCGTCAGCCGGCCTGAAGCAGCCTGAAGCTGAACGAGGTCACGCACGGCCTCTTCCCGAAGTGGATCGGCGCGTGTCGCGAGCCGTCCATACTCTATCGCGCGCTCGAAGTCGCCCTGCTGGATGAGTAGGCGGACCAGGTGCGCAAGCGTGGCCATCCGCTCTTCCGCCAGAATCTGCCGCTCGCGCTCGACCCAGTCCTCATACCAGCCGGGCAGAAGGTCTCCGCCGTAGAGGGCGTCCGCTTCCGTCAGACAGCGTATCTGCTCCCCGACCGAGGTTTCGCGCCTTGCGGTGGCGAGCAGGTTACGGTACTCGGCAAGGTCGACCTCGACAGCGTCCGCGTCTAGGCCGATCGCCGACCGGTCCGCCACGATCGGCGACGCGCCCGGTCCTCCGTCCAGGAGCTTCCGCAACGATGCCAGGTCGACACGAAGCCGGTTGCGCGCCACGGCAAGCGATTCGTCCGGCCAGAGCAGATCGCACAGGTGGTCGCGCGTCTGAGGAGTAGGGGAGTGGAGGGCCAGATAGGCGAGCAGCGCCGCCGCCGACCGCGAGCGGAAGCGCTGGTGCGAAGCGTCGCCCAGCGAAACGGAGAGTCCGCCAAGCATCTCGATTTTCCAGCCACTTGAAGCCACGCCAAACATAATACACCGCCGAGGCGCGCAGCACAAGGGGCCGGCCAGACTCCCGTCCATCGAGTAT
>DATGJU010000270.1:0-11344 GCA_035295045.1 Chthonomonadaceae bacterium | reverse complement strand
CATACTCTATGCGCTGCTCCGACCCGATGTTTCCCACGACCACATCGCCCGTGTTGATGCCGATCCCGATCTTGAAGCCCTGCATTCCGCTCTGCGAGAACTTCTCATCCAGCCGCTTGAGCGCGTCCTGGATCGCAACGGCGGCCCGCACTGCGCGCTCCTCGTCATTCCCCATGCTTACGGGGGCGCCGAAGACCGCCATGATCGCGTCGCCGATGAACTTATCCAGCGTCCCATCATAGGCGAACACGATATCGACCATGACGCTCAGGTACTCGTTCAGACGCCGCACGACCTCCTCGGGCTCCAGCTTCTCGGACAGCGTCGTAAAGCCGCGGATGTCCGCGAACAGAATCGTCGCGCGGCGTCGCTCGCCCTGCCAGAAGTCTCGGTCGGGGTGCGAGAGGATCGCATCCGCCACCTGCCGGCTCACGTATCGCTCGAACTGGTGCTTGTACAGGTCGCGCAAACGCAGTCCGGCCGTCATCTGGTTGAACGCCTCGCCAAGCTGGCCGATCTCGTCGCCGCCGGCGATGGCGGTCCGCGATTCCAGGTCCCCCTCCGCCACCCGCCGCGTTGCGTGGACGAGTGCGTCTATCGGCCGCGTCACCTGGTAGGCGACCAGGCTGCTGCCCGCGACGACTACCAGCAGGCCGACGCCGACGCAGATGAGCGCGGTCCGGCCGAGTTGGCGGCGCAGCTCCGTCAAGGCCGGCGCAGGCGCGTCGGCGCCAACGATCCCGATCGTGCGTCCCCTCCCATCCCGGATCGGCACCGCAACGGAGAGAAGCGGTCCCCAAATCGGATAGTCGACGACATCGTCGTCGGCTTCGGGCACGCCGTTGGCAAAGCTCCGGATGATCACGTCGCCGCGCTTGACCTTCTCCTCGTCTCCCAGCTTGGAGAACTCATCGTTCGGCCTCCCGTCCGGACGTGTCTCCGGCTGCGAATCGACAATGTATCGCCACACGCCCGGCTTGTCAGTCGGGACCATCGTGTACAGGTACCGAAGGGGAACGTTGCTCTTCGCGGCAACCGCTCTCGCGGCGATCAGCTGCGCTCGAATGTGCGCGTAGGCGGCCCCGCTCATCTGGTCGGGCGATTTTAAGGACTGAAACTCGTTGGGATCGATCTCGCTCGAGGCCGTGTTGGCGATAACCACCAGGCTTTCGCCGAACTCGTGGATGACCAGGTGAAGGTTCGAATAGAAGCTTAGCGTGATCGCCAGGGTCGTGCTGGCCAGGACGATCGCGCCAAAGCAGAGCGCGAGCTTGTCCCGGAACCGCAGATGGAGCTGCGGTAGGAGGATCTTGGAGAGTTCGCGATTCAACGGCGCCGTCCGTTCTTATTACGCGGCCCGCGGGCGGCGGGGGGCTGCGGCGGCATGCGGTTTACGATCGACGGGCAGACGCGCTGAAAGTCGTCCACCGCGCCTGCATAAACGCCCCCAGATGTGGGGGGTGGAGGGCGGCTTTCAAGTCAAAGCACCGTCAGATCCGGCTGGAGCCGGCTGTAACTGTACGGAGCGGCGTCCTGCACCGCCTTCGCCACGGCGAGCAACCGGTCCTCCTCGTACAGCCGGCCGATCAGAGATATGCTCTGATTTTGCCCCTGCTCGTTCTGCCCGAAGGGTACCAAAACCTGCGGATGGCCGGTAGCGTTGGTCAGTGTCAGCGAATAGCCGCCGATTCCGTGCGCCAGGAACAGATCGAGATCGCCGAACTCCTCGTGGAAGCGCTGCATCGCCAGGGCGCGCTTGCGGTGCGCCTGCAGGTACTCGACGGCGGGGACGAAGCGGCTCGTGCGGAAGCTCGCGGGCCAGGCGGAGCTGGAGATCGTGTCCAGGTCCGGGCTGCGGGTGAGCGCGTCGAACGCGGAGGCGGCCTCGACCTCCAGGATCGTGATCAGCGACTGCTGCGGCTCCGTAAACTTGACCGGCCGCACGTGCACGCCCCGCTTACGAAGCTGCTGCAGCGCAGCCTCGCCGTCCATGGCCTTCGTATCCTTCGGATCGGCGTTCGGCGCGATGAGGAATCCGACCTTCAGCCTGCGGTAATCGACGCGTGGCCGCCAGGTGAATGACCGGTTCACGGAGGTCGGGTCCCGCGGGTCGTGACCGCAGATTGCCGCAAAGACGAGAGCGCAGTCCTCGGCGTCCCGGCAGATCGGCCCGATCTTGTCCATCGTGTAGCTGAGACCCATGGCGCCGTGCCTGCTCACGCGGCCGTAGGTCGGGCGCAGGCCCGTTACGCGGCAGCGGTGCGACGGCGATGTTATGCTGCCGAGGGTCTCCGTGCCGATTGAGAAGCCGACCAGCCCGGCCGCCGTCGCGGAGGCGGAGCCGGCGCTCGACCCGCTCGATCCCTCCTTGGGATTCCACGGGTTCTTCGTCTTGCCGCGGAACCAGTGGTCGTCCATCGCGAGGGCGCCCATGCTGAGCTTTGCCACGAGTACCGCGCCGGCCTCCTCCAGTCGTGACACGACGTGGGCATCATAGTCGAATACCTGGCGCTCGTACGGCTCGGCGCCCCAGGTTGTGGGGATGCCACGCGTCGCGAAAAGGTCCTTGATCCCGTACGGAATGCCATGGAGCGGCCCGCGATAGCGACCGGCGCCGATCTCCTTCTCCACGCGATCCGCCTGCCGAAGCGCCAGCTCCTCGGTGACAGTGATGACGCACAGCAGCTTGTCGCCGTACTTCTTTAGCCGGTCCAGGTAGAGGCGTGTAAGATCGACCGGGCCGATCTGCCGCGTGCGAACGAGGTGGGAGAGCTCTCGGACGGAAAGAAACGCGATCTGGTCCGGCGTCAGGCTGTCCACGCGGGGGCCATCCGCGCGGCCCGGCGTCGCGCGGACCCGAAACGACTCGCGGGACCCGCCGCCCAGCGGCGTAAAGTGCGTGGCCGGCTCGGCAGTGTAGGGGATCGGAGGCGTTCGCAGCGCCTCGAAGGAGAGCGTCTGGCGGCGGACCGCCGGGAGGATGCCGGCGCGCTGCTCCGCCGTCAACTCGATCGCCGCCACTCGCTCGGCGGCGGCCATCTCGGCGGCCGTGATACCGGTCGCGTCTTCCGCCTGGGCGGCGGCGGCGTCGTCGGTCGGAGGACCCGGCGCGCCCTGCGCCTCGGCCGCAGCCGTTCCGACGGCCGCCGCGAGTGCGGAGGTAAGCAGCTCTTTGCGCGTCAGGCTCTTTTTCGGCTTTGGGGTCATGCGGCTGCGCTCCAGTAACAGACGGCTCCGGCAGCGACTATTTCTTGGACTCCGCCAGGTCTTCTGCCCGCGCGATGGCGTCCCAGCCGCCAAGACGGTACATCGACTTGCCGCAGATTCCGCAATGTCCCTTCAGGTCGCGACCGCCGCGGCGGTTGCATACCTGAATCGCGCCGAGCATTGGCCGCCTCGTGCGGCAATGGACGCAGTATCCCTGAACCAGCAAGGCAGAATCGGCCGCCGGGGAGTGGGGCTCCATCGATAACTCCTGTCGTCGATGCAGATGATGCGCAGAGCTCAGCGGCGTCGTGGCTGGTCGCTGTCGGGTGAAACCGCGTATAGGCCGGGGAAAATGGGATGCCCAGGAGAGGAGTTGAACCTCCAAGCCCTTGCGAGCACTGGCACCTGAAGCCAGCGTGTTTGCCATTTCACCACCTGGGCGAGGCGGCTTATAAGCGGGCCGAGGAAGCCCGCTTTTCTTGCCAAAGTATACGCGATATGGTACAATCTGTCAAGTAGCGAACCCGCTAAAATGGGGGCCTGTATCCTCCTGGAATCGAGCGCCTCGTGATCCTCACCGTGACGCCAAACGCCGCCGTCGATAAGACGTACCGCGTTGAGGGCTTCCGCCTCGATCGCGTTCATCGGCCCAGCAAGACTCACACGGTGGCCGGCGGCAAAGGGATCAACGTCGCGCGCGTCTATCAAACGCTGGGCGGCCAGGCGGTATGCACGGGATTCCTTGGTGGGCCGCAGGGGCAGATCGTACTGCGTGCGCTCGCCGCGGAGCGAATTGCCGGGCAGTTCGTGCCGTGCGCGGGCGAGACGCGAATCTGCATTGCCGTGGTCGATCCGGAGGCCGGGACGCAGACCGAGATCAACGAGCCGGGTCCGTCGATCGATCCGCGCGAAGTGAGCCAGCTCCTGCGGCGCGTGCAGAGCCTGCTGTCACAACAGGCGTTCGAGTTTGTCGTATTGAGCGGGAGCCTCCCGCCCGGCGCGCCGGAAACGCTTTTTGCCGAGCTGGTCGCAATGGCGCGATCGTTCGGCGTAAAATCCGTATTGGATACTAGCGGCGGGGCGCTTCGCGAGGGGCTGGCCGCACGGCCATGGATGGTGAAGCCGAACCGCGCGGAGCTGGAATCGCTCGGCGGGCCGCTGGAGGGCGAGGGCGACCTGTTCGAGCGAGCCCGGCGCATCCAGGCGGCCGGCGTCGTAATCGCTGCCGTTACGCTGGGCGCGGAGGGCGCCGTTCTGCTCTGCGGGGATCGCTCGTGGCGGGCCGTGCCGCCAAAGGTGGAGTTTGCGAGCGCCGTCGCATCCGGGGATGCGTTTCTGGCCGCGTTTCTGTGGGCGTGGACGTGCGGCGAGCGCCGAAACGACCCGGAGACCGCGCTGCGCCTGGCGACCGGCGCAGGCGCGGCTAATGCGGCGGTGGTCGGCGCGGGCTTCTGTTCGCGAGATGCCATCTTTTTGGCCGCGCAGGCCGCGGATATAATCGAGGTCTGATACCAGATATGAGAATCGCTCGGTAGAGTGGTTCGGGACATTAGTTCAGCAGATCAGATCGACATGTTGCGGGCCTACATTGGGCCGGGTGAACCAGGTATGCTGGCATTTATTGATAGCCCGATTCAGATAATGGTCGTGATGATCGTCGTCCTCCTGGTCTTCGGGCCGGAGAAGATGAAGGACATCGGCAAGCAGCTTGGCCGCGCGATTCGCGAGGTGCGGCGCGCCGGCAGCGACTTCCGAAACACGCTGGAGGGCGAGGACAACCGGTACGACAACGACTACCGGCCGACGGGCTACGATAGCTACGGCAACGCGACCGACACGCACACGGACTACAGTGCGCACTACAACCTGCCGTCGGTGTCCGAAGAGGACCTGCATCCGGCGATCGCGGCCGCGCCGGAGGAGCCGGCGCAGGAGCAGCACGGCGACTTCGCCGCCGCGGCGCTGAGCGACTCCTCGGAGTACCCGACAGACTACGGCGCGGCGCGCTCACCGGAAACGCCCGCTTCGAACGAGGCGGTTTACGGTGTGATGTCCAGGCCGGAGCACGCCGTCCCGCGCGAGAAGTCCGGCGCGCAACAGCAGTAGAGGGTGTAGCGGCCCAAGCGGTCCGTCGCGTAAGGAGGGCCTGCCGACCGGAGCGGAGCCGCCGCGCAGATCCCGCGGAATTCCGGCGGGACATAGGAGGATGAGCGATGGTTCTGGCAAATTTTACAAATCCTACCGTTATTATAATGGTAGTGGTACTCGTGCTTCTGCTTTTTGGCGGGAACAAGATTCCCGAAATGATGCGCGGTCTGGGCTCCGGCATGAAAGAGTTCAAGCGGGGAATGAACGACAACGACGATGAGCTCGATCGGGACGCCCGAGCGCGCGAAGAGAAAGAGAAGGCGGTACGGGCGCGCGTCGAAGAGGAGATGCGCCGCGAGGAAGAGGAGCGCAAGCGGAACAAGCCGCAGTAGGCGCCGTAGGGCTTCGGGCCGGCAGGGCGCTGGTGCCGGCGCGGCCCGCCGCCTGCCGATGGGCAGGCGCGCGAGGCGCGATGGAAAGGATGATTCGACCCCAAGATGCCGCATAACGTCGGACACTTTATCTGGATCGTGCTATGTACTGTCCAGTTCTTCGTCTCGATCGGCCTCATAATCGTCGTGACGATGCAGGATAGCAAGAACGACGGGCTCACCGGCCAGATCGGCACGACCGCCGCGACTTCGTTCAAGGGCAAGGCCGGCCGCGAGGAGCAGCTCAATCTGATTACGCGCAACCTCGCCATCGCCTTCTGTCTCATCGCGATCGTCGTCGCGCTAACCACGAAGCACTGGTCGTAAGCGCCAGCCTTTTCAAAGCCCGCGAAACTGATCAGACAGGCACGACCGCCTGTCTGATCGCTTTTTGCGGCCCGCGTATCGGTTACGAGACCCCCACCCATGTCGCACGAAGGTCATCCGCAGCCACATATCGACCTCCGGCGGCGCGCCCGGATCGAAATGGAGCGCGACGGCTTCGAGCCGGAGTTCTCGCCGGAAGCCCTCCGCGAGGCGGATGATGCGGCCGGACAGCCGGCATCAGGCGCCGGCATCCGCGATCTCCGCGATCTCCCCTGGTCGTCGATCGACAACCGCGAGTCGCGGGACCTGGATCAGATCGAGGTCGTCGAGCGGCTTTCGGACGACTCTATCCGGCTCCGAGTCGGCATCGCGGACGTCGGCGCATGCGTGCCGGTCGGCTCGCCCATAGACGCCCACGCGTCGCGGAACGGCTGCTCTGTCTACACCGGAGTCGCGGTTTTCCCGCTGCTCCCGGAGCCACTCTCGACGGACCGCACGTCGCTGCTCCAGAGTTCGGACCGTGAGGCGGTCGTGATCGAGCTGGACATCGACCGCGATGGAGGCACGTCGAGTCCGGCGATCTATCGCGCGCTTACCAGAAACCGGGCGCAGCTCGACTACGCGACGGTGGGCGCCTGGCTGGACGGGCACGGACCCGTTCCGGATCGCATCGCGCAGGCAGCCGGCATGGAAGAGCAGCTCCGGCTGCAGCACGAGGTAGCGCAGCGGCTGCTGGATCGCCGCAGAGGCGATGGCGCGCTGGAGTTCGAGACGGTCGAGCCGAAGCCCGTGATCGAGGGCGACCGCGTCGCGGATTTGCGGGTCGAGGAGAAGAACCGAGCCCGCCAGATCATCGAGAACTTCATGATCGCCGCGAACATGGCGATGGCCGCCTACCTCGAATCCCGCTCTATACCGGCGATCCAGCGCGTGGTGCGCGAGCCGCAGCGGTGGCCGCGCATCGTGGAGATCGCCGCGCGTTACGGAGTCGCGCTGCCGGATGCACCCGATTCGCTTGCCCTGTCCCGCTTCCTGACCGCGCGGCGCGCCGCCGACCCGGAGCGCTTCCCGGATCTCTCCCTCGCGGTCGTAAAGTTGATGGGCCCGGGCGAGTACACCGTCGTCCGCTCTGCCGCGGACCGCTCCGGGCACTTCGGCCTGGCCGTCTACAGCTATACGCACTCCACGGCGCCCAATCGCCGCTTCGCCGACATGGTCGTCCAGCGCGCCATCAAGGCCGCAATTGCCGGCAGCGCGGCGCCCTACGCAGACAGCGCGCTCGAAGCGATTGCCCGCCACTGCGCGGAGCGGGAGAACGCCGCCCGCAAGGTAGAGCGCTTCATGCGCAAGGCCTGCGCCGCCTCCTGGATGCAGGAGCGGATCGGACAGACGTTCGCTGCAATCGTCACAGGCGCCTCGCCGAAGGGCACGTACGTTCGCCTTAGTGCGCCGCCCGTTGAGGGGCGCGTCGTTCGCGGCTTCGAGGGCCTGGACGTCGGCGACCACACGCGCGTCCGTCTGATCGGCGCCGATCCCGACCGGGGATTCATCGACTTCGAGGAGGTCTCGTGAGCGCGGTTAAGTGGAAAGTGGTCGCAATCATGCTCGTCGCGACAGTGGCGGTCTCGGTGGGGGAGACACTGCTCTCCAAGGGCATGAAGCAGACCAACACCGCGGGGCCCGGCCTCTTCGCGCAGGCGCGCGCCGTACTCAACTGGGCCGTTCTCTGCGGCATGTTCCTGATGGCCGCCTACTTCGGCCTCTACATGATCGCCCTCAAGTGGGCCGATCTCAGCTTCGTGCTGCCCCTCACCGCCGTTTCGTACCTCCTGGGCGCGCTGCTCGCCCGCTACTACCTGCATGAGACCGTTACGCAGACGCGCTGGATCGGCGCCCTGATCATTACCGCGGGAGTCGTCATCGTAGGCCTCGGCGAACAGTCCGGTCCAGGCAACTGATGCCCCCGGCCCCGCTCGGCTCTGCGCTCCTCGCGGTCCGTCTGCTCCTGGGCGGATCCCTGTGCGCCTACCTTGTCTACGCGTGCATCTCGGTCTGGGCCGCGATGAAGTGGCGGCGCTCCGCCGCGGCCCCGCCGCCGGACCGGACGCCGGCCGTCAGCATCCTCAAGCCCGTTCGCGGCGTCGATGCGGAGGCGTACGAGAACTTCGCAAGCTTTTGCCGCCAGGACTATCCGGCGGACCGTGTTCAGATCCTCTTCGGCGCACTCGAAGCGGACGATCCGGCCCTGGAGCTTGCCCGCCGCCTCCAGGTCGAATTCCCCTCCCACGATATCGGCGTGATCACGGCTCCGCCCGACGCCACGATCGGTACGAATCGGAAGGCCTCCAATCTGCTCGCCATGCTTCCGCACGCCCGCCACGACATGCTCGTCCTCTGTGACAGTGACATGCGCGCGCAGCCCGACTACCTGCGCCGGGTCGTCGCGCCGTTCGTCGTAGATTCGAGTAAGCGACCCGCTACGCTAGAGGCACAGAGGCACGGGGGGGATACGGTACATAATCCAAAATCCAAGAGCCAGGATCGCGTCGGCCTGGTGACCTGCCCCTACCGCGGCGGACGCGCGATCGGCGTGGCGTCGATGCTGGAGGCGCTCGGAATCGGAGCGGACTTCATTCCGAGCACGCTGGTCAGCCGGGCGCTGGAGGGCATGACCTTCGCGCTTGGCTCGACAATCGCACTTCCGCGCGCCGTACTGGACGAGATCGGCGGCTTCGAGGCGCTGCTGAACGAGCTTGCCGATGACTACCTCCTGGGCAGCGGCGTCCGCCGCGCCGGCTACGCAGTGGTCATGTCGGACTACGTGATCGAGAGCGTCCTGGGCCGCGAGCGGTTCTCCACCATGTGGGCGCGGCGGCTGCGCTGGGCGCGCACGACTCGCGCCTATCGGCCGCGAGGGTACGCCGGCCTCTTCGTCACGCACGGTCTGGCGCTGGCCCTGCTATTCCTGTGCGCTTCGGGCTGCAGCGCGCTCGGCTGGGCCGCGCTTGCGATCGTCGTCTTGACGCGCGCGGCCACGGCGCTCATGATCGCCCTCCGCTGCACCGGCGACCGTGCCGTGCTGCGCTTCCTGCCGCTCCTGCCCATCAGCGACCTGCTGAGCGCGGCGCTCTACGTCGCCAGCTACCTCGGCCGCCATGTCCTCTGGCGCGGCGAGCGCTTCCGCCTCATGCCAGGCGGCCGTCTCGTCCGCGATGATACGCCATAAGGAACGCCATTGAGCCGGCGGTGTTTATCAAGCCCTATCTCCGGATCGATATCGCGTAGGGCCGGCTTCGCGCCGGCCGCCGTGGTTCGAGGCAGGAGACGGACGCTGAAGACAGGGAACGCATATTCCGGCGGGGGCTGGAGCTCCACAGTGGCGTGGACGCGTGGATCGGCAGGATCTACCTCGGTAAGGCGCCCTGGACTGCCCGACAGTCCGCCCGAAGGGAGAAACTCGACGCCGTTCACGCGCTGCTTGGCGGCTACCCGCGTGCGGCGGACGCGTGGTATCGCCTGCTCAGTCGCGTCGGTCAATCCGCGGAACGGCTCTCCGTTGAGCCGGCGGTCGGTTCTTTAGGCGCGCGGCCAGGCAACACTGCGATTGACGGGCTGCTGATGCTCGCGCTGCGCTACGACCAGTGGCTGCGCCCTCCGGAATCGTGGACGATGCCGGGCGACGACGCTGCAGGCGCATTCGGGTCGCTGGCGCGCCACCTGCTCTGCCGCTACTCCGTTCCGGAGTTCATGAACTGCGCCTGGTTCGAGGGATTCTCGCCGGCCGGCCGCGTCCATCAGGACTGGTTCGTGCACGTGGGCGGCGGCGGCAACATCCGCCGCGCGGACCTGCCCCTGCGCCTGACCGAGCGCGCGGCGCACCACTTCCTGCTCGCGCCGCCCGAGTCCACGATTGTCGGCGCGCTTCGCTTCGGCCAGGCGCGGGCGCTCGGCGGGAGCCGCCGCCTCGCCTGCGCGATCGCGGCCTCCCGGCTGAGCGCAATCCTGCCGGACGAGCCGTTCTGGCACACCGTTATCCACTTCCTCGTGAACCAGCAGGACCTGGACCTTCGCGACGTTGGGCCGGTCGTCGATTTCCTGGTCGCGGCGAAGCTCGGCGAGGAGGTTTCGAACGGCTCCGGCGAATCCGCCGGCTGTTACGTCGCCCTCGAGCCGCAGCTCGTCATGAAGGGCCGGACGCTTCCTGCGCTGCTCCGCCGCGTGGCCGAATGGCGCCAGATCCGCGCGCAAGACGAGCGGCAGCGCGGGATTTGCTGGCGGCCCTGCGGTATCGCATCTTATAGGGCGAAGGATAGGGACGCCAACGACCAGGAGCGGACGTGGGAGGTCCGGGAGCTGCTCGTCAGCAGGGAGCTGCTTGAAGAGGGCAAGGATCAGCGCAACTGCGTCTTCACCTACCGCGACCGCTGCACAAAGGGTGCGGTATCGATCTGGTCGCTCCGCATCTGCGACGAGGGCGACGCCAGCTTTCGTCGGGTCCTTACAATCGAAGTCGATAACCGGCATGGTGCGATCGTGCAGGTGCGCTGCAAGTGCAACCGGTTGCTAAGTTCGGCCCCGCGGAGCGAGCGGCTTTGTTCTGCCGGCGAAGTCCTGCGCCGTTGGGCGCATGAGGCGCGGCTAGCGATTGCCTGCGGGACGTGACGCGCCAGCCGTCCGCGCTGCGGCGTTCGGCGTGGCGGCCGGGCGCGCCGGAGGTGAGACGCTGAACGTGGCGGACTGCCGCGCGACGAGCCGGCGGCGCCCGTCGTAGACCTTCAGCACCAGCGTGTGCCGGCCGGGCGGCGCGGAGCCCGCGTTCCATAGGCAGTCCCAATGGACGGGGTCGCGCGCCTCGTAGATCAGCGTGCCGTCGACATAGTAGCGGGCCGAAACGATGTCGGCGGGAGCGCGCGCGAAGCACGACAGCCTGACACGTCCCTGCAGCGTCTCTCCGTTGCGAAACGGCATGGGCGCCATCGGCGGGGCAGCGCCCGCAGCAGCCGGTGCGGACAGGAAGTAGGGCGCAGATACGAGATATCGATAGACCTCCATGATGGACGAGTCGTCAGTGACGCAGTAGTTGTTCGAGGCCGCGCCACCGGTGTATCGCAGCGCGTTGCCGTCGAAATAGTTGATACACTTCACGCGCGGATAGGCGCGGGCGAGCGCCATGTAGAGCGTCGAGATTTTGCGAATCGCGAAGTCCGGCCGGGGACGGCCCTCCACCTCGGAGAAGTGCGTCGCCGCGAACTCGCAGACCATGATCGGCTTGCGGCGGGCGTAGCGGCTGT
>DATGJU010000269.1:0-13539 GCA_035295045.1 Chthonomonadaceae bacterium | reverse complement strand
TCGCGTTTCCGGACATGCACCCGCAGGCGCCCGTGCACGTCCTGCTCATTCCGAGGGAGCACTACGCATCGCTCATGGACGTGGGAGACGAGGGCCTGCTTGGCCGGGCGCTGCTGGCGGTTCAACGGACCGCCGAAGTGGCCGGCGTGGCGGCGGAGGGTTTCCGCACCGTCCTGAACACGCGGGATAACGGCGGCCAGACGGTTCACCATGTCCACTGGCACATCCTCGGCGGCCGCTTCATGCAGTGGCCGCCGGGGTGAGCTACCGACTACCAGCTACCGCTCAACGGCGGCCCATTGGCGGGAGGCGGCGGACTTCTCTACGGCGTCCAGGACTGCCTGGTTGCGGTAGCCGTCCTGGAAGTCGGGCGCGAACTGCTCGCCCTTGCCGATCGCGTCGAACAGATCCTTCATCATATTGACGAAGGTGTGCTCGTAGCCGATGATGTGCGCGACGGGCCAGTAGGCAGACATGTAGGGATGGCAAGTGTCCGTGGCCTGGACCGTGTGGAAGCCGTGGAGGCCCTCGGGATCGTCCGTCAGGTAGACCTCGATCTCGTTCATACGCTCCAGGTTAAAGGCGATCGAGCCCTTCTCGCCGTTGATCTCCCAGCGGTTGTAGTTCTTGCGGCCCGGCGCCAGACGGGTCGCCTCGAACGTACCGGTCGCGCCGTTCTCGAAGCGGGCGAGGAACGCCGTCACGTCGTCCACGGTGACGCGGCCCATGTCGCCGGAGGACTTGAAGCCGGACAGGCCGCCTTCGGTGTCCGCGAGCAGCGGACGGTCCTTGATGAACGTCTCGCTCATCCCGCTCACTTCGGTGAATTCGGTGCCCATGACAAAGCGGGCGGTGTCGATCAGGTGCGCGTTCAGGTCGCCATGCGAGCCGCTGCCGGCGATCGACTTATCAAGACGCCAGACGAGCGGCACGTTCGGGTCGAGGATCCAGTCCTGCAGGTAGGTGCCCCGGAAGTGGCGAATCGCGCCGAGCCTTCCGTCGCGGACAAGCTGCGCGGCAAATGCGATTGCCGGGGCTTTGCGATAGTTGTGGCAGATGCCGTTGACCAGGCCGGTGCTCTTCGCCAACTGGAAGGAGCTGCGGGCGTCGTCCAGCGTTATTGCGAGCGGCTTCTCGCAGAGGACATGCTTCCCGGCCTTAAGCGCGGCCTGCGAGATCGCGGCGTGCGTGTCGTTAGGGGTGCCGATATCGATAAGGTCGATGTCCTTTCGGGCCATGACCTCTTCCCAGCTTGTCGCGTGTTCCTGCCAGCCGAACTGTTCTGCCGCGGCCGCGAGCTTCTGCTCGCTGCGTCCGACGAGCACCTTCATGACAGGCTCGACGTCAAGGTCGAAGAAGCGGCCGACCTGCCTGTAGGCGTTACTGTGCGCCTTTCCCATGAACTGGTAGCCGATCAAAGCGACATTAACTTTCCTCTTTGCCACAACCGTCCTCCTCATGAATGTCTATGTCAGATCAGCCGGTCACAGTTCTACGTCCGGGCAAATACTCCTTCTTGACAAGGTTAAGCCCCATGCGCCTGAGGGCGCATGGGGCGTGCGTTGCACCTTCCGGCCTACCGGAGCGTCGCTCCGATCAGCCGGACGGTGAGCGCGTGGATCGTAAGGACCAATTCGCTCACCTCCTCTCCGTCCGGGTGATTACCGGCGCCACCCGCTTGCGCGGCCGATTGCCGGCGACCCGATCCGCTCTCTATATCGCCAGGCCCTAACGGCGCGCTAAGGGGACGGTCATTTGGCCCGCATCTACGGGCCGGCCGATCCATCGGCAATGCGAGAATCTGCCGTCGTGGCGGGTCAGACACGGCTGCAGTGTGCAGCGCGCTATTGCCAGTCGGTCGGGGCGACGCCGTTTCGGAGCTTGAGAAGATTGTCCGCCGTCGAGTCGGTTGAGCGCACGCCGACCATGCTGGCGACACGCGGATCGTCCGTGGCGGTCGGGCGCATGAGGTGCATCGCCTCGCGCTCGCGGCGCCGCCGCTCCTCGAGTACCGTCGCGACTTGCCGAGCAGCATCCTGCAGCCGGCGCGTGCGCCCCTCGCGGCTGAGGCGCTCGACTGCGGGCAAGGACCGTCCTCCACCGATGCGGTTGAGCGCTTCGAGAATCTTGTATACGAGCAGGGTGTTCGGATGGCAGAGCGCGTCGCCCAGACGGCTGATGGCCTCGGAATCGATTGCAGCGCACTCCGCGTCCGACAGGTTCGGCAGGATCTCCATCAGGGCGAACGCGGCCGCATCGCGGATGCTCGCGCTCGGGTCGAACAGGCGATCCGCCAGCGGGCCGATGCTCTCTACCACGCGCAGCCGGCCGAGCGATTCCGCGGCAGCCGCCTGGATCAGCTCGGCGTGGTCGCTCGTGAGCCGCCCGTAGATGACGCACATCGGAATAGTCAGCACGCTTGCCAGCGAGCCGAGCATGAAGAGCATCTGCGGGAATATATCGGACCATTCGTAGGCCGGCTGGCTCCTGCAGATGATAAGCGAGCCGACGAGGCAGACGGGCAGCATCGCGCCGTAGCCCCAGAGCAGCCCGTGCAGGAAGCGCTCCCAGAGCGTCTGCTCCGGGTCCTGCTCCAGGGCGTCCAGGAGCATCTCGGCGGCGGCGTCCCTCTCCTGGCCGTCCAGCTCGACGCGGGAGAGCGCCCACGCAGCGACAACACGCTCGCGCCAGGAGCGTTCGGAGGCGCCGGCGAGCGCGGAAAAGAGGGGCAGGGCGGGCGTGTCCGGTCGCGCCGTGTTGCCGAGGATACCTTCGGCGATTTCCCGCAGCGGTGACGTGCGGCGAACCTGCGAGACCAGTCCGGAGATATCGATGTAACCGTCTCCAGACCGCGCTACCGGGCGCTCCCTGGAATCGTGCGGAGGCTGATCGACGGTCGGCTGCGGAACGCCGGACCCATCCGGGGGTTGTTGCGTGACTTCCATGGCTATACGACGAACATTTGGGTCGTGCTGTTTCTGTGTTTTGCGGTGCCGATGCGCAGCCGGCCTACTTCGTGAATTTCCAGGTCTCCGCGCTATCCTTGATCGATGCCGTGAACGCCTCAACCTGCTGCCGCATAATGCCGGCGGTCAGGCATCGGTTGTCCAGGACACGGTGGACATAGAGCGTCTTGTTTGCCTTGTTGTAGTAG
The DNA here is from genome assembly GCA_035295045.1 of Chthonomonadaceae bacterium. GTDB lineage: Bacteria > Armatimonadota > Chthonomonadetes > Chthonomonadales > Chthonomonadaceae > DATGJU01. The sequence continues at coordinate 10,385 of DATGJU010000269.1, read as the reverse complement.
AAGAACGAGGGCGCTATGTCTGTATTCGAGGCGAGGACGTTCATCCACTGGCTCGCCGTCACGGCTGCCGGATCTTCGACGGTGCCGACGTTTGCGTTCAGCCCGACCTTCTCTCGATTCGGGCTGATAAGGAACTGAACGTTGAAGACCCATTCGCCCTGCTTGATTGCGACAACGTAGCCTTGCTTGAGGCGCCGCGGCTCGTATCCCATATCGAGAAGCATCTGCTGGAGTCCGGCGTCCGTGAGCGAGCCGCGGACGGCAGGAGGGGCGACATCTTGCGGCTCCTGCGCGTGGAGCCGGCCGGTTATGCCGGTGGCCGCCAGAAGCGCAGCTATCGCCGCTGCCAACAGAGTAAGTCGGTATCGCATCGTCCTCCCCTTGCGCTCGGCCCGTCGCGGCGCCGAGCCGTATTCTGCGCGCGGCGGCCGGCCGGGCCCGGGCCGGCGAATAGCGCGCGATGATCCGTCAGCCGGCCCGGCTACCGCGAGCGGGCGATCTCCACGCCGACGGACGCTACGATCGCATTCATCGGCGGACACCGCTTCTGAACACGAAGCTGGACCGTGGCGACGAGCGGGAACTCCTCGAACACCATTCGAACCATGCGCTCGGCGAGCGCCTCGAGGAGCCTGAACTGGTTATGCGTGCCGACCTCCAGGAGACGTCGCGCGACCTTCGAGTAGCTAACCGTATCGCTCAGGCGGTCGCTGGCGCCGGCATCGCGCGTATCGACGCCCAGGCGCACGTCGACAAAGTAGCGGTGCCCGACGGTCTGCTCCTGGTCCGATGCGCCATGGTAGCCGTAAAACTCCAGCCCTTCTATTAATATAGTATCCAGGGTTGGCATTGGCGTTTGCGCCTCGGCGCGGTCCGCGCTATTCGGCCTGGCGCGATTCGTAGTGGTCCGATCCTTTCTCAGGCAGGGGGATCACCCAGATGTTCCGGAACTGGACCGCGTGGCCGTGGTCCTGCAGGTAGATCGGCCCCGGCTTGTCCAGTGGCCGGTCGCCCTGGATTCCCGTGGGTTTGTCTATCTCCTGGTTGTTCTGGACCGTGATACCGTTCTGGATGACTGTGACGCGCGCCTTCTCCACCTGCTTGCCGTCGGCATCGAAGCGTGGCGCACGGAACGTAATGTCGTAGTTCTGCCAGTTCTCCGGCGGGCGGCACGCGTTGATCAGCGGTGCATATTGGCTGTAGACCGCTCCGCAGTCGCCCTTGCCCGGTTTCGCATAACCAAACGAGTTGAGCACCTGGATCTCGTAGTGCGACTGCAGGCCGATGCCGCTGTTGCCGCGGCCCTGATCCTTGGACCCGGGCTCGAACGGAATCTTGAATTCGACGTGAAGCTGGAAGTCCTTGAAGTCCTGCTTGCTGACGATGTCGCCCCCGCCCGACATCATTGCGCCATCGACGACCTTCCAGGTCGCGTCGTCCTGCTTGAAGTTCTTACGCCAGTTCGCGGCAACCTCCTCGGGCTTTCCGGAGAAGAGCACAACGATACCGTCCACACTTGGGATGGGGGCAGGCGCGCGGAGTACGACCTCCGGCTTTTCTTTCGGCAGCGCCTCCTGGCCGCGGACCCGAAGGCCGACGACCGTGAGCGCGGCGCCCACAGCAACCAGAATCGCCGTGATGCGCAGTGGAACGGCGGCGGTATCGACAATGGATCGCATCATCATTCGAAATCTCCAATGGCAAGCGGCCATGTCCCCGACGGACCGGCCGCGCAAGCGGTTTGTCCAGGTATTCGTCGGCGCCTCCTTTCATTCCTGCCGTGCGTTCGCAGGGCTATTTTGGGCTCCTCGAAGGTATTTTTGCGTGCTGGACAGTGACTTTTATCGCGGACGCGGCTTGGCAGCAGATGTCAATGAATGTCAGTAATGACCCGGCTAGTATGGATATGTAGATGCCTGATCAGGTAATTATCGTTGACTTCCGGGCGACTATTGTGTTAGACTGCGGCCGTAGCGAAATAGCCGCACGCCATACGACGAAGGTCGCACCGTGGCCGGCTAAACGAGGAGGCTTTATCGAACAAGGCAACCGAACGGTGTCTTAACGGAACGGAAAGGAGGACCCACGAGTGTCCCACCCCAACCCTGTACGTCTAACGCCGGTCCTGGCAGGACTTGCGGTGTGCGGCCTCATGGCCGTATCGCCGGCAATGGCAGGATCGCGGCAGGAGACGGACAGCAGTCGCACCGGGCAGGCCGCAAAGCCGGCGGATAATTCGATCGCCGGGACTCGCAGCGTTACCCAGCGCGAGCCGATTCCTTACTCCACCCTAAGGAAGGCAACATCCCAGCTACGCAGCGGCGCAAGCCGAACGGTTCGGAACGGGACGAATGGCGAGAAAGAGGTCGTCTTCAGAGTCACCGTGCGGCCGGACGGCGTCGAGCTGCACCGCGAAAAGCTGTCGGAGCATGTCATCAAGAAGCCGATCGACGAGATCGTGGAAGAGGGGCAGCGCGCTACACTGCCATCCCGCGGATACTTCTCCGGCCGTCGCATGCTTACGATGATTCCCACCACGTACGACCCGTACCACTGCGGTGGCGACGGGCGAGGCCTGACAGCCACCGGCTTAAAGGCGCGGTACGGCGTGGCGGCCGTCGATCCCCGATTCATCCCGCTCGGCACCAAGCTTTATGTCGAGGGCTACGGGTATGCGATCGCGGCGGATACGGGCGGCGCGATCAAGGGCAACCGGATCGACCTCTGCGTCGATTCCAAGCACCAGGCCCGCGGCGTGAGAAGCTTCAAGAAGCTGCACGTCTACATCATCGACTGACCAGCAGCAGTTGCTCGACGTAACCTCTCCAAAACAGGCCAGCGAGCTGCTGCGCAAATACGGAGTTCGGCCGGCCAAACGGCTCGGTCAGAACTTCCTGTGCGATCGCAATACTCTGGACCGGATCGTTCGGGCGGCCAGCCTCCCGTCCGACGATCCGGTCCTGGAAATTGGCGCGGGACTCGGCGCCCTCACCATCGCGCTCTCCGCGGCGGCTCCGCGCGTAACGGCGATCGAAATAGACCGGCACCTCGAGCCGATCCTCGCCGAAGTCACCGGTGAACTCTCCAATGTGGCTCTCGTTTTCCAGGATTTTCTCCGTCTGGATCCCGCCCAGCTCTTCAACACCGCATTCGGGTCCGGGCCTGGTGTGGTCGTCGCCAATATCCCGTACTACATCACTACGCCCATCATCGAGGTGCTTCTCGCGAACAAGGGGCGGCTCAAGCGGATCGTTCTGCTCGTCCAGCACGAGGTGGCGGAGCGAATGGCGGCGGCGCCCGGCTCCGACGCCTGCGGGGCAATGTCGCTGTACGTGCAGTATCACGCTGAGGTCGAGATTGTCGGCGTGGTGCCGCGGACCGTGTTCTTGCCATCGCCGGAGGTTGGCTCTGCGATCGTCGCGCTGACGCCTGTCGTTCCCGGCACCGTATCCGTGAAGAACGAGAGCCAGCTGCTGCATATCATCCGCGCGGCATTCATCCAGCGCCGCAAGACGCTGCTAAACGCCCTCCTCCGCGCGCCAGCATCGTTCAATCTCGGTTTTGGTATGGACGACCGGCAGAAGGTGGAGGCGCTGCTACAGCGCGTGGGGGTCGACGGCTCGCGCCGCGGCGAGACGCTATCGCTGGCGGAGTTCGCCCGGATCTCGGACGCACTTTAGCGGCAAATCAACCGGGGAGATCCCTCTGCAGCGCCTCCTCGGCGATCTCTCGCAGGTGGGGGTTGTCATCGGCGGCCAGCGAGCGGACCCTTTCGCGCGCCTCCGCAGATAGCGGGCCCATGGCGGCGAGCGCGAGCACCGCGTAGCTACGGACGTCGTCGTCGATGTCATCGAGCGCCATCGTGAGCGCGTCGGCGGTTTCGGGCGCGCGCGCGCCTATCTGTCTCAGGGCGTTGGCCGCGTACCAGCGGACCTTCTCATCGGCATCGCCGAGCGCGGCCCGCAGGGCCGGCTCCGCGCCAGTTGCGGCGGGACCGATACTGCCCAGCGCCCAGGCTGCGGCCCAGCGATCGTCTGTGCGCGGGCTTGTCAGGTCGGCGGTCAGCGCCGGGACGGCCGCGGCGGCAACCGGACCGAATCCGGAGAGGGCCGTTGCGGCCATGCCGGCCCAGATCCGCCGTTTCTGCTCCAGCGCGGCAACGAAGTAGGGCACCTGGGCCTCCACATCGCCGCGAATCTGCGCCAGGGCGTAGCGAGCCCAGAGCGCCGTGGTCGGATCCTTGCCGTGGAGCGCCGCCTCCAGCGCCGGCAGGGCCGCTGCAGCCGCCGCACCAAGCCGCGCAAGCTCGCGGGCCGCATTCCAGGCCGCGGAAACGTGCTGGTCCTGCAGGGCTTCCACCAGGCGCGCGATTCGTTGTTCGATGGCTTCGGGCACGAGCTTGCTTTCCCTGTCGCAGCCGCCCGCGAGCGGATTGTGGGCGTGGAACCGGGCCGCTGCGCGGCATCTGCGGGAGTGCCGCTGCATGTCTCGGCGTCCGAGAACCGGGCAGCGATTGGCCACACGCTTCGGTTGCGCGCGTTCCTGGCAGTATGCTACCATTATCGCGCGCCCATGGCAACATGAGTATTGCGACGAGGCCCGTACGGTCCCCATGCGGAGACCGCGGCAGAGGCTCGATGGCAGTGTCTCGCCAAGGGTACGCCTATGGCGGCGCGAGACCGCCCGCTGCGGGTTCGGCTGACGCTGCCGGGCTGAAGGTCCGTCGCAGCGGCCTGGCGTGCAGGCCGCGGAGAAGGAGTCGGCATTGGCCAGCTCATGCGCGTCGCGCGGCTCGGTAACGGTTATATGCGGAAGCATGTTCTCCGGCAAGACCGAGGAGCTGATCCGTCTGGTGCGGCGCGCGATGCATGCGCGGAAGCGCGTCCAGGTGTTCAAGTCGGCGCTGGACACGCGCTGTGACACCACGGTGATTCGGACGCACGACGGGACCTCGTTCACGGCGCTGGCGGTTTCTGACGCCCGGGCGATCGAAGCGGCGGTCTGCCCGGAGACCCAGCTCGTGGCCGTAGAGGAGGTGCAGTTCCTGGACAACGCCGTCGTGGCGCTCTGCCAACGGCTGGCGGACCGGGGCATCGAAGTAATCGTCGCGGGGTTGGACCAGGACTTCCGCGGCCTGCCGTTCGGCTTTATGCCGACGTTGATGGCGCTCGCCGATAATGTAATGAAACTTCACGCGATCTGCAAGGTCTGCGGCGGAGAGGCGAGCCGGACACAGCGGCTCGTGGACGGCCGGCCCGCGCGCTGGGACGAGCCCACGATACTGATCGGCGCGGACGAGGCGTACGAGGCCCGCTGCCGCCACTGCCACCGAATCCGGCGCACGCCGGCGTCGGCCAGGGCGGCGACCGGCGCGCAACGGCGGGCGCGCGCCAGACCGGCGGACGGATCCACCGCCGCGCCGCCGTCCGGCGAGATCGAGGACACGTCGCAGCTGACGATGTTCCAGCCGCCGGACTGAATCCAGGCCAATCTTCATAATTCCCGCATGGCATGCCCGCCCGTTTCCGTGGTTGACGGAATTCTACTAGTATGTTATAATGCCGGGTGCTTGCCCTCGGGCCGCGCGTAGCAGATTGCTAGTTATTGTTGCAGCCCGCGCGGTTCCCGCGGCCACCGGCGTAACATCAATCGGTCTCTCGACGTGTGCCCTGGACGGGCCGCCGACAGGGCCGGTCCACGGAATACGGAGGCACACCGTGCGAAAAGAGTTTATCGTCGAGCGGCAGGGCAGGGCCTTTTGCCTTTATGCAGGGCTGCTGGACCAGGCGCACCAGCAGGGCCTTAAGTCGATACAGACAGAGCTGATTCAGACTCCGAGCGAAGAGAACGGCCATGTAGCGATCTGCTCCGCGATCGTGACGATGGCGGCGGACGGTATCGAGCGCGCGTTCAGCGGTATCGGCGACGCGGCGCCCAATAACGTCGCGCCCGCGATGCGGACCTGCCTGCTCCGAATGGCGGAGACACGCGCGAAGGCACGTGCCCTCCGCGACGCGGTGAACATCGGAGTGGCCGCGTTCGAGGAGCTGGGCGAGGAGGATGCGCACGACGGCGCGCCCGAGCGTGGGTATGCGGTTGCCTCTGGACGGCAGCAGCGAGCCGAGCGGCCGGCGCAGGTGAGGCGTGAACCGGTGAGCGAGCCGGTGCGCGAGACAGTGCAGGCGCCGGCAAGCGCGCCGGCCCCGCGAGCCGACTCTGTGAGCGCGGAGAAGCGGCCCGCCGCGTCTGCGAGCCACGAGGAGAATCCGGCCGCGGGCGACCTGGCTTCCGAGTCCCAGCTTGAGGCGATCCGCAACCTGAGCCGCAGAAACGCCGCCGACCACGACGCGCTCGCGATGGAGCGGTACGGCGCCAAGTCGATCGCCGCGCTGAGCCCCGCCCAGGCGGCGGAGCTGATCCGCGAGCTGAACGGCCGATCATCGACGCGCGCGCGCGTCGCGTAGAGCCGGGTCGACGCGGGCGAGGAGCAAGCGATGTCAGCGAGGCAGTATCGTATATTCGCGGGGCGAGCCGCGGATGCCCGAACAGAGCGGGCGGCGACATCCGTGTCGGTTTCCGACGGCCGAATCGTCGAGGTCTGCGCCGCGCAGGGATCGAATCGGCCGTCGGCCGGGGACATCGACGCCCGCGACTGCCTGCTGCTGCCCGGCTTCGTCGATATTCACGTCCACGGCGGCGCGGGCCGAGGCACAATGGAGGCGCGCCGGGACGCTCAGGACGACATCGCCAGGCATCTTGCCGCGCACGGCGTGACCGGATTTCTCCCGACGACAATCACCGGCCCGTGGGAGCTGCAGGCGGAGGCGGTCGCGGTTGCGGCAAGCGCGATGGGCGACGGCGCGAACCGCCGGGTCGGCGCTTCTGTGCTCGGCGTCCACCTGGAGGGACCGTACATCAACCCGAAGAAGAAGGGGGCGCAGCCGGAGCAGTTCATACGGCCACCGGATCCGGGTGATTTGGAGCGCCATCTGGGGGACAACGTCGCGGCTCTGAAGATCGTGACTCTCGCGCCGGAGGTGGACGGCGCGACCGCGCTGATCCGGTATCTGGTCGATCGCGGTACGATCGTCTCCATCGGGCACACCGACGCGACCTACGCGCAGGTTGTGGATGCGATTGCGCTCGGCGCGCGGCACGTCACGCACTGCTTTAACGCGATGCGGCCGATGGAGAGCCGCGAGCCGGGCGTCGTCGGGGCGGCGATGGCCCGGCCGGAGCTTCGCGCCGAGCTCATCTGGGACAATATCCACGTCCACCCGGCGTCGTGCAGGGCGCTGGTAAAGGCGAAGGGTGCGGCCGGCATGGTATTGATCTCGGACGGGATACCCGGTTCCGGAATGCAGGACGGCTTCCAGTTCTCGCTTGGCGATCTGCCGGTCACCATCCACGACGGCTCCGCGCGGCTGCCCGACGGAACGCTGGCCGGCAGCCTGCTTACCCTGGATCTCGCGTTTGCCAATGCGGCGGAGTTCGGCCTTTCCGACCGCTCTGCTATGATCTCATACAACCCCGCCCTTGCGCTCGGCCTAGGCCATCGCAAGGGGCTGCTCGCGCCCGGGTACGATGCCGACCTGGTGCTGCTCGGCGCGGACGGCGCCGTTCGCGCGACCGTCGTTGGCGGCGAGCTCATCTACGACGCTGACGCCCGATAGGCGCGCGGCGGACCGACATCAGGGCCGGCGCCGCGAAACGGGCATTGACTTCGACGAATGACGGATGCGATCATCCGCGCGCCGCCACGGACCTCCTCGTGCCGCCGTCCGTTACTCCGCCGGCTCTATTGTGGCGGAGACGATCTTGTCCCCCTTGCGGAGCTGCAGCGCCGCGTCCAGGCCATCGGTCACCTGCCCGAAAACCGCGTAGTTCTGATCCAGGAACGATGCCGGGGCCAGGGTGATGTAGAACTGGCAGGAGGCCGAGTTCCGGTCCTGCGAGCGGGCCATGGCGACCATTCCGGCGCGATCGTGCTTCAGCATCGGCGTGACTTCCAGCAGGATCGTCCGCTTTCGACCGGTCGCAGGGTCCTTGAAATCGCCCATCCCCGATCCCTCCGGGCATCCTCCCTGGATCACGAATCCCGGCTCGTAGCGGTGGAAAGTCAGGCCGGTGTAAAATCCGCGCTGAACCAGATCGATGAAGTTGTTCGCGGTTATCGGCGCGAGGTCCTCGAAGAGCTCTATCCGGATGGTGCCCTTGGACGTGTTTAGAACGGCGGTTCGGTTCGCCATGACGACATTCCCTTCTCGTGGCTTGGCTGCGGCTGCCGCGGCGGGGCCGGGCCGGCGCGGGCCGCGTTCATTGTAGCAGAAACGACTTTAAACCGGGTATGCTTCGACGGCCGGCGCTGCCGGTTCAGTTGGGCCAGGAGCAGTGAGCCCTACATCTCACTCCAGACCGTACGGGCGCCCGGCGTGCGGAGGCCGTTCCGAAATTGCGATGACGGTGGCCAGGCGCGGCGGCCGCGCCTGAGGAGAGGATCGCGTTGGTTTCGATAGTTGCAACAGCCCCGGGCCGGTGCGGCCTGCTCGGCAATCCATCCGACATGTATGGCGGAAGTGTGATCTCATGCACCACGGTCGAGCGCGCCGAGTGCCGGCTGGAGGTTGGGGGCCGCGGCATCTCACTGCGCAATGAAGGGAAGGCCGCCGAGCTTTTCACCAGGGCGGATCTCGCACTACAGCGTGACGATCTCGACATCGCCCGCGCGGCGCTTACGCACTTCGAAATCGATCCGGCGCACGAGCGCTTCTCCATGAGTCTGCAGACCGAAATCCCGATGCGCGCTGGTCTGGCAGGCTCGACCGCCATGCTGGCGACCATCGTCGGCGCGCTCTACGCCTATCGCGGCGCGACGCCATCGCCCTATCATGTCGCCGAGACGATGCGCAAGGTGGAGGCGCGGATCATGCACGTTGTCTGCGGCTTCCAGGACCAGCACATGGCGGTCTTCGGCGGCCTCAATTTCATGGAGTTCCGCGGTAAGGAGCGACTGGAGCAGGAGGACGACGAACCGCTGGCGATCGTCGAACCGCTGGCCGCACTTGTCGAGCTGCCGGGGCTCGTTCTGGCGCACACCGGCGTAGAGCATCACTCCGGCACGGTCCACAGCTCTCCCCGGCAGCGCTGGCTGGAGGGCGATCCGCTTGTGCGAAGCAGCTACGCGCGTATCGCGGAGATCGCGCGCACCGGGAAGCGCGCCATGCTCGAACGAAAGTGGGGCCTGGTCGGGGATCTGATGATGGAGAACCACCGGCTGGTCGCGGATCTCGGCGGCAGCGGCCCGGAGAATGAGCGGCTGATAGGCGTGGCGCGCGGGGCCGGCGCAATCGGCGCGAAACTGGCGGGAGCGGGTGGAGGCGGCACGATCCTGGCGCTCACCAGCGATCCGGACAGACTGGCCGCCGCGCTGCACGCGGCCGGCGCGGAGCGCATCCTGCGGCCCGCGCCGCAGCCAGGCCTGACGATAACAGCCTCATGAACGAGCGAAGGAGCGGAACGGTGATCTCGCGGCTGACGGGGGGCTGGTGGAGGCGGCGGACGCCTACAACAGTGAGTGGGGTGCTGGCGATCTGCGGGGTCCTTGCGGCGGCCCTTGCGCCGGCCCGGACCGGCGCCGCCGAGCTGCTCGCCGGCGCCGCCATCGTCGATATCACCCCGGACGTGAAGGCATCGAAGATACCGCTTGGCGGCTACGCGGCGCGGCGCGGCGCACCGGCGACGGGAGTGCACGATCGCGTCTATGCGCGCGCGCTGGCGCTGTCGAGCGGCCGAACCAGGGTGGCGATCGTTTCGATCGACCTCTGCTTCCTGCCGGCGAACGTGAAGCAAGAGGTATACCGCCGCGTGAAGGCGCAGGCGCCCGAGTGGGAGGCGGACCAGCTCTTCCTGGCAGCGACCCATACGCACTCCGGCCCAGACCCGCTGGCGATGCACACCGGCAATACGTTCAAGCTGAAGGGCTGGACGCCTTTTGACGCCCAGCTTCTGAGCTTCACTACCGAGCGGATCGCGTCGGCGATTGTAAAGGCCGGCCGCGCAATGCGCCCTGCGGCGATCTCGGCTACGGCCGCTCCCGTCACGGGCCTGAACCGGAATCGACGCGGCGAGCCTACGACCGATCCAATGCTTACCGCGATCAAGGTTACCGGCGCCGATGGCAAGCCGATCGCGGAGATCGTGGACTTCGCGTCCCACCCGACGCTGTATGGCGACGAGATGACGCAGGTATCGGCCGACTGGCCCGGCATCATGGAGGCCGACGTTCAAACCGCGACCGGAGGCGATTCCGTTTGCCTGTTTCTCAACGGCGCAGAGGGTGACGCCTCTCCGGCCGGAGTCGACAGCGAGAAGGGCGACGAGAAGGT
>DATGJU010000268.1:0-13553 GCA_035295045.1 Chthonomonadaceae bacterium | reverse complement strand
GCGGCAGGACGTGCTAAGAACGCAGCTCGCCGTCGAGCGCGAGGGCCGGCTGGTCCGTCCCGGAAGCGCGCCGGGCCTCGGGGTGGAGATCGACGAGGCAGAGGTCGCGAAGCATCCGTTCGAGCAGGAGCTGCCGCAGCGCTCCTTCTACGCCGATGGAAGCGTTGGGGACTGGTAGGGGGTCGGGTGGCCGGTGTTTGGTGTTGGGTCGTTTTGAGGCCAGGTTACCGGGTTATCGGGTAGGAAAGCGGTTATATGTCGAACAGGTTGGCGGCGCCGGCGGTCCCGGCTTTCACCGGTCTAATCGGCGCGGCGCGGGTGGACATCACGCCGCCGGCGGGCATCTACTTCCGGAACTGGGGCGCGGCCACGACCGACGTCGCCGATGGAGTCCACCGTCCGCTGACGGCGACGGCGATCTCGCTGCGCGCCGAGCCGGATGCGGCGCCGCTCGCGCTCGTATCGCTGGACCTAGGGTGGTGGCGCAGCCGGCGGGACGAGGAGTTCGTTCGCCACGGAATCCTGCGCGCGCTGGACCTGCCGGCGTCGCGCCTGATGCTGAGCTTCACGCACACACACGCCGGCCCGGTGCTCTGCCGCGGGGACGCCGATCGGCCCGGCGGCGCGCTGATCGCGCCCTACCTGGAGTCGCTGGGCGATGCCGTCGCCTGCGCGATCCACGCGGCGACCGCGGGCGCCATCCTGGCCCGGCTGGAATGGAGCTGCGGGCGCTGCGGCCTCGCGGCGAACCGCGACCTGCGCGACCCGGACCGGCCGCGGTTCCTGAGCGGCTACAACCCGCTCGGCACTGCGGACGATACGCTGCTCGTCGGCCGGGCGACAGCTGTGTCCGGCGCGCCGATCGCTACGCTGGTGAACTACGCCTGCCATCCAACCACGCTCGCCTGGCAAAACCGGCTGCTGTCGCCGGACTTCATCGGTGCGTTGCGCGACGTGGTTGAATCCGGTGCCGGCGGCCTGTGCGCCTTCCTCCAGGGCGCTTCCGGCGAGCTCGCGCCGCGCGAGCAGTACACCGGCGACACGTCCGTCGCCGATCGGCACGGCCGCGCGCTCGGCTTCGCGGCGCTCTCGGCGCTGGCCGCGATGCCGCCGCCCGGAACGGCGCTCGCGTTCCAAGGCGCGATCGAATCGGGCGCGCCGCTGGCCCGTTGGGAGACCGAGCCGTCGGGGGCGTCGCGGGCGCTGGATGCGCGCCTGATCGAGGTCGAGCTTCCGCTGCAGCCGATGCCGACCGTGGCCGAGCTGGACGTGCAGCTTGCCGCATGCCGGAACCGGGTACTGGCAGAGCGGCTTGTTCGGAAGCGCCGGATCCGGGAGGGCGTGGGCGACAGCCAAACGACTGCGATGCCGCTCTGGGCCTGGCGCGTAGGCGACGCTCTCCTCGTTGGCCATCCGAACGAGGCCTATTCTGCGCTCCAAACCGAGCTCCGCAGTCGGTTTCCTGGGCGCGCGATCACAGTGATGAACGTCGTGAACGGCCACTTCGGCTACCTGCCGTCCGCAGGGTTGTATGGCGAGGACCTCTACCCCGTCTGGCAGACGCCGTTCGGTCCCGGCAGTCTGGAGACGCTCATCGAGGCGGCCGCCGACGCGGTTCGCAGCCTCGGATGCGTATAGGCCGGCGATTCAACCTTGCGCCTGCGCCAACTGAAGGGCGCGTGAGCACGGCCGTACAGGATTTGCGCCGCCGCGATCAGAACCTCAACGAGCGGGCGGATCCGCGGCATCGTAAGAAAGGAAGGACAGCTTTGCACCGCTCAATTCTTTGTGGCTTGATGCTCATTCTGGCGGCCGGCGCTGGCGTCGCGCAGGACCGCTCGACGCCCGAAGCGACGGTCCGATCGTTCGTCGAAGCGGTAGGCGCGGCCGACATGAAGCGGGCCGCGGCCTGCGTTCAGATCAGGCAGGTCAACGAATCGGCCATCGCCGAGATGGGTCGCCAATTCAAGACTGAGTCGATGACGGCCACGCTCACCGACCTGAAGTCTGCGATCGACGGCGATCACGCGACGGTAACCGCCAGGGCCATCGTGAAGCATGGAAAGCCGGAGCAGTCTGACACCATACCGACGACCGTGAAGCTGGCGCAGGTCGATGGGAGATGGCTGATCGTTCCGGACAAGGACCTGGCGTTGAAGCAGGCTGGTCCCGACCTGGTCAACCTCACGGCGCTCATGCTTGCCGATCCGGAAGTCCTGATGAAGGCGCGCGATCGCGCGCGCGCCGTGAGCTGCATCTCGAACGTCAAACAGATATGCCTCGGACTCCTGATGCTCTGCCAGGATTACGATGAGAAGTTCAAACTGAAGCCGGACGCGCTTCGGAAGGGCGTCGCGCCGTACATCAAGAATGCGTCCGTGTTTATGTGCCCGTCGGATACGAGCGGAACAACCTCCTACTCGTTCAACGCCAATCTGGCCGGTGCCTCGCTTGCGAAGATCGACGCTCCAGTCAAGACTGTGCTGGTCTACGAGGGTCACGCAAAGAAGCTGGACTTTCGGCATGACGGGAAGGCAGTGGTCGGATTCGTCGATGGGCACGTTGTGCTCGTCGGGTCGGAGGAGGCCAAGAAGCTGCGTTGGATTCCGTGACATCTGTGGAAAATCCAACTTGGGAATCCTCTGTCGCGGAATACCCGCGGCGGTGTGGCGTCGTATAAGAACTACAGGCTATCGGTGATCCCACGAAGGAGGAAGGCTCGATGTACTATCTGCAGGTTGTAGCTTCCGGCCCCGAAGCGCAACGGCATGAGGGACCGCGTGAGGTCGTTCAGGGGCCCTTCGCGAGCGCAAGCGAAGCCAGGGCCTACTGGACGAAGCTCACGATGTGGTTCCCGGAGGGAACGCAGGGCGCGGAGTTCGAGATCGTGGATCACGAAAGCCGCGGGAGCGGCTCGGTAGAGCACACTCGCCGCCGCTAGGCGACCGATTCATCGCCAGTATTCAGCCACGCCTAACGCGCGCTGCCGCCGCGGGCGTGGCTTCGTTACGTTTTCTTTCGGTCCTACAGGATCACAATTATAGCTTACCGGCATACCAGGGAACGATTCCTTATGTCTTGCGTGGTTTCCTGGTGGAGTGTGAGAGGCGCTGATCGATTTGGCGGCTTTTCGGGAGGACCACGTGCCACGTAATCGACGCGTCTACATCTTGGATCGGCTCCAGCGGCTCACGGGTCGCGCGCCGCCTGCCCTCTGGCCGCTTCTCGGCTTCTGCGCGCTGCTGGCCATGGGGATCACCATGCTCTTTCCGGGCCAGTACCACGATGGCGCCGCAGGCAGGACGGTCTGCGGCATCGCAGCGGTGGGCGCCGCCTCCTCCGTATGGTACCTTGGGCGGCAGCTCATTATGGCGCGCCAGCGCCGCCGCCGCGGCTGATGCGGGCAGGAACAAAGTGGCGCCCGTCTCCCGGCCGCTAGATGGCAAGTCCGGGAAACGGGCGCCTGGATGAGCTCTGCATTATTGCAGGTTGTCGGGTACTCACACCGAATGTGACCGACTGCGGATCGCGATCCGTCGTGGGATTCGGCCGCGGCCTGGCAATCTACAAGTAGAGCGGCAGACTCAATGGATTATCGGTAGGCGAGTCCTCGCTCGTTATCGATCCATCGATATAGTCTGATATATGCTGCGCCGTCCCACGAATCCTGCGCATCCCATCATGCCGCGGCGGTGGCCGCAAGGAGCCCGCGGATGTAGCCGATCGCGTATGCCCGGCCACGGTGGCCATAGGGCGAGTCGTTCACGAGTCGCGGCACGTGGTCGTCCAGGATGAAGCCGTTGAAGCCGACCTCGCGCAGCTTGCGCACCGCCGCCGGAACGCTGCAGTTGCCCTCGTCCACGAAGCACTCCTGGAAATCCTCTGCGCCGCCCTGCACGTCGCGCAGATGCATGTAGAATATCCGCCCGCGGGAGCCGAACCACTCGATCGCATCCAGCACGCCCGCGCCGGCCCGCATCTCGGACCAGCAGCCGTGGCAAAAGTCGAGGCCATGCATCGGGCTGGGGTGCGTCTCCATGGCGCGCCGGAAGCCCTCGAACGTGCCGAATATGCGGGCGACGCCGCCGAGCGCCGGGACCGGCGGATCGTCGGGATGGAGCGCGAGGCGTACGCCGGCCTCCTCGCAAACGGGAAGGATCCGCGAGAGGTACCAGTCGTAGCTCTCCCACATCTCCGCGGCGCTGAAATCGCGGCCGTGCGTTGGCGCGGTGGTGCGAACCTCGTCATAATGGAACTCGTTCGAGACGGCTCCTCCGCGCAGCAGCGTCTCGCGGGACGTGCGCCACACGCCGTTCGGCATCCAGTGGTAGCCCAAGATCGGAATGCCGGCCGCGCCCATGTTGCGGACCGTCGCGGCCATGTGCGCCATCTGCTCATCGCGGCCGGGCTGGCCCAGCATTATCTTGTCGTAGAACCGCACCGGCACGTTTTCCAGCGCGATGAGCCGAAGTCCGTGCGATTCGGCGCGGCGGCGCAGCTCCTCCAGGTCTGCCAGCTCCCACCGGTGATCGCCCGGAAGCTTCGGAGTGTTCATCTGGATGTCTTCGGCACCCACCTGCCGGGCGAAGGCCAGATGCTCGTCAGTAAGCTCGTTGATCTGCCCGACGGCAATCCGCATCGAAAGCGCGTTTAAATCGATGGCCTTCATCAGCGTGGCACTCCCGTGAAGTCCGGCAGCTCGATAGGCGGCAGCGCGGCTTCGATCTCGCGGCGGTGCGGCTCCAGCCATGGCGGGAGGACGAGTGTCTCGCCGAGCTTGCCGGGATCCTCATCGACGGCGAAGCCCGGTCCGTCCGTTGCCAGCTCGAAGAGGACGCCGCCCGGCTCCTGGAAGTAGACCGACTTGAACCAGAATCGGTCGATCACCTCCGTCGGATGGCGGCCGGCCGCGGCGACGCGCTGACGCATCGCGAGCTCAGCCGCATCGTCCGGCACGCGCCAGGCGACGTGGTGCATCGAGCCCACGCCCCATTCGCCGCGTTGGACGCCCGGCGCCTCCGCGACCTCGATCAGGCGGCCAGATCCGCCGGCGTCCGGGCCGTAGCCATGCCACTGCTCCTCAACTCCCTGCGCGGCAAAGCCAAGGGTGTCGATCACGAACCTCTCGGTCGCGGCCAGGGAGGGCACGAGGGCGCGCAGGGAGTGTAGACCGCGCGCCTGACGCTCCGCAGGCACATCCGTGCGCTCCCAGGGCGAGAATCCGGGCCGGTCCTCTGCCTCCACCAGCGCGATCGGCAGGCCGTGCGGATCGCTCAAGGGAAGCGTGTTCCAACCCCGGCGCACTTCGGTCGGCCGAAGGGCCGCGCCGGCCGATCCCAGCCGGTCGGACCAGTAGCCGAGGCTGCCGGACGGCACGGCCAGCGAGATTTCGGTCGCCTTACCGACGCCGCGACGGCCCGGCCCCATCTCGGGCCATGGAAAGAAGGTGAGATCCGTGCCGGGCCGGCCCTCGGCGTCCGCGTAGAACAGGTGGTACGTGCCTGGCGAGTCCTGGTTGACCGATCGCTTTACGAGCCGCATTCCCAGGACGCCGGCGTAGAAGTCCAGGTTCTCCTGCGCATCGCCGCAGATGGCCGTTATGTGGTGGATTCCCGAGATGCTGCTCATACTCTTGTCGATTCCTATCTTGAACTCTCCTTCGCGTCTGTCGGCGCCTCTCTTCTCGGACGCGCCTTGAATTCCCTGCCCCAGGAGGGTTTTGCCGCGTCCGTACAGAAAATGCGCGCGGCCGGCGCCGATTGACCGGGCAGGTCGCGAATAGGGCAGCGGCCGACCATCGCGGTCCACGCCGGCGAGCTGCTCCGCGACGCCCGCGCGGCATGCGGATCAGGCAGACATTAGAATGCCGCCATCCGCGCCTGGTGAGGCAGGGTGAGACGGGTTTTCGGCGGACAGCGGGCTGTCGGCTCACAGAAGGGATCGACCTGGGTTCGGACGCCAGGCACGGGGGACAGGCCGCTGAAGATCAGTCACATTCGGACCATTCCGCTGATCGGGAAGACGCCCGACGGCGGCTGGGCGCAGGGCTTCGACCCGAACGAGAACCTGCACACGCTCGTCGAGGTGCACACGGACGAGGGGCTTGTGGGGCGGGGGAGCTGCTACACAAGCCAGGCGCTCGTCGAGGCGTCGCTCTCGCTGGTGCGGCCCTACCTGGCGGGCGAGAACGCGCTGGAGCCGGAGTGCGTGTCCGAGAAGCTGCTGCAGAGCACTTTCTGGCAGGGGCGCGGCGGCGCAGTGGCCCACGCCGTCAGCGGGATCGACATCGCGCTCTGGGACATCCTTGGCCAGGCGACCGGCCAGCCGATCGGGCGGCTGCTGGGCGGGTGTTACCGCGATCGGATCAAGCCGTACGGCTCGCTGCTGTTCGCGGAGCCGGAGATGCTTCGCCGGTCCCTCGAGGCCGCGATGGAGCGAGGGTTCCGCGCGCTCAAGATCGGCTGGGGCGACTTCGGCCGCGTCGATCGGAAGCTGGACGAGCGGCTGGTCAAGACCGCGCGCGACGCGGTCGGGCCGGACGTCGAGATCATGGTAGATGCCGGCGGCTCGGAGCAGTTCTGGCCACACGGCTACAAGTGGGGGATCGAAACGGCCCGCATGCTGGCCGACTATGCGATCACCTGGTTCGAGGAGGCGCTCCCGCCGGACGACATCGAGGGCTACAAGCGGCTGCGGGAGCACGCGCCGCTGCCGATCTCGACCGGGGAGGTGCTTACTCGCAGGCAGTCGTTCATGCCCTGGATCGAGCAGGGCGCGGTGGACATCATTCAGCCGGACTCGACCAAGTGCGGCGGCCTGTCCGAGGCGCGCCGCATCGCCTGGATGGCTTACGACCACAACATACAGCTCGTCTCGCACGGCTGGAATACGGCGGTCGGCCTGGCGGCGGATCTGCACCTGGCCGCGGCGATGCCCGTCGCGCGGTACGTCGAGTACATCACGCCTGCGCCGTACATCGACGAGATCGTCGCCGAGCCGTTCGTGCTGGACGCCGACGGTATGCTCGCGATCCCAACCGGCCCCGGGCTCGGCATTACCCTGGACACGGACGCCATCGAGGCGATGTCGAAGAGGCATTGAGTTACCACATGGAATCGCTGGACAAGATCCTTTACGACGAGCTGACGTGGCCGGAGATCAACGTCGCGGTGACGGCCCGGAAGGTGCTGCTGCTGCCTATCGGGAGCACGGAGCAGCATGGCCACCACCTGCCGCTGGACGTGGACAACTTCCTGGCGCGGGGCATCTGCCTGGCGGCTGCGCGGCTGGCGCCGCTGGAGATGCTGGTGATGCCGACAATACCGTACGGGTACAACGAGCACGCCCTGGACTTTCCCGGCACCATCCACGTTACCTACGAGCACTTCATCGAATTCTGCCTGGACGTTTGCAAGAGCGCAGCCTACGCGGGCTTCGAGCGGATCGTCCTCGTCGATGGGCACGGCTCGAACGAGCACCTCTGCGAGTTCATCGCGCGCCGGGCCACGCTGGAGACGGACGCCATCATCGCCTCGGTGATGTGGACTAGCCTGGCGGTAGAGTCGTTCGAGCAGGTCCGTGAATCGGGGCACGGCGGCGCGGCGCACGCCTGTGAGCTGGAGACCTCGGCGTATCTCTACCTCGACCCGTCGCGCGTGAAGATGGAGCTGGCGCAGGACCATTATGGCGGCGCCGCGGGCGTGGACGGCTCGAAGTTCCTGCACGTCGACCTGACGCGGGGCTGGGGGCCTGTCAAGGTGGTGCGCTGGACGAGCAGCGCGACGCCGACGGGCGTGTCCGGCGCGCCCTCGCTGGCGACGGCGGAGAAGGGCGCGGCCATCGTGCAGGGCGCGGCGGAGAACCTTGTCGCCTTCGTGCGCGAGTTCAAGGCGATGGAGAAGGGCGAGCGGGTGGATCATCGCGCCGTAAAGCCGGCGATGCCAAAGCTTCCCAATCTCGATTGACGCCAATGCCTCTTAAATAAAGCGCGGGGTTGAAACGCGCCTTGCGGACCGCGTGCTCGAGGATGTGGGTGGACGCCAGCGCCTCTTGAAGGGCGCGGGGTTGAAACAGGCGTCGTCGATCGCCCGCGGCGCCTCCAGGTGGATACGCCAGTGCGTCTTGAATAAGGCGCGGGGTTGAAACCCCGGTCTAAGGTTACAAAGTCCACCTTCGTGGACTCGATGCTGAATCCACGGAGGCGGGTTTCGTAGACTTAGGCTGGCCCTGCAGCGGCGCGCCAGCGTGAAGCGATAGATTGCCGGCGGCGCGGAGATGGCTGCGCTGCCGTTGCATTCACTGAGAGTTCGAATGAACTTGGTTCAGGAGCAGTACTATGGCGGTCTTGAGCGATGCGGATCGCGCGCATTTCGCGGAGTACGGATATGTCGTCCTGCACGACGCGGCGCCGAAGGACGACCTTCAGGCGGTGATCGACGCGATCTGGGCGTTCCTCGAGATGGACCCGAACAACCCGGAGGAGTGGTACCGCGAGCCGCTAAGGCCGAACGGGATGGTGGAGATGTACCAGCATCAGGCGATGTGGAACACCCGACAGAGCCCGCGGATTCACCAGGCGTTTTCGGAGCTGCTCGGGACGGAGCGGCTCTGGGTCTCGATCGACCGGGTCTGCATGAAGCCGCCGCGGCATCCGGCGCACCCGGAGTACGACAACAAGGGCTTCATCCACTGGGACGGCGACTCGTCCAGGCCCCCGTCGCGGCTCAACCTCCAGGGCGTGCTCTGCCTCGCCGACACGGCGGCGGACCAGGGCGGGTTCCAGTGCGTCCCTTCGATCTTCCGAAACTTCGACTCCTGGGTGAAGACGCAGCCGCCGGACCGGAACCCGTTCGTGCCGGACCTGACCGGCCTGACGGTCGAGCCGATCGCCGGCAAGGCGGGCGACCTGATCATCTGGAACCGGATGCTGGCGCACGGGAACGGCCACAACCGCGCGGACAAGCCGCGACTGGCGCAGTACATCTCGATGTTCGACCCGACGCCGCGCGACGCGGACTATGAGGGCTGGGGCGGGGGGCGCGAGGAGCGCATCCAGGAGTGGCAGGAGCGGCGCGGCCCGAACGCCAAGTGGGCGCCCGGCGACCCGCGCGGCTGGGAGGCGGCGCACTACGGCCCGGCCGAGCTAACGCCGCTTGGCCGGAAGCTGCTCGGCGTGGATCCGTGGGATTAGGCCGCCGCAGTGTTTTCTTTCATTTCGTGCTGCGAAGCAGGTTTTCGGCGGTTTGCAGTATTAAAGAATCCGGGCCGCGGCAGCGACTCATGGCGGCCGGCCGGCTGATTCTCAAGAAATCGGTGTGTCAAGAGCGGGCAATAACGGCCGATTTCGCCGCGATTTCGTGCGCAAACATGCGTTTATTGACGCGGTTCCGGTTCGGTCCCTCTGCGTTCGAACACTGAGACCGTCTCGCGTATCTCCTCGCCTTCCGGCGCCGCGATCCTCTGCTCGGGCGCAGACTCTTCCGGCAAGGCGGTTGAACGCCGCCGGGCGTAGGCGACTGTCCGGCCGTCTCGCGCTCCGCTTCAGTTGGCCTCCTCCTCGCCCCCACGCCCCATGCGATACTTGATGTCGTAATTGATGATGAATCCCAGCTCCTCGTCCACTCGGGCGGCTGGTGCAGCGGCGAGACAGGCGTCGGGAAGGTCCGCTGCGTCGGGGCTAGAAAAGGCTCGGTTCGACCTTGCCGGCCGGTGCTGACGACGCGGGCTTCGACCTAATCTTTCTGCCGATTAGATACTGCCGTTCATAATCCGCTTCCCGACTCTCGCGCAGCTCTGCAAGACGGCGCCATCGGCCGTCCATCTCGAAGCGCGCACGGTCGAAGACGTTCCCGGTATGCGACGCGCGGTCCGGCTCGAATTGCTGCGAGACCAGCGTATACGCGTGGTTGACGCTGATGGCGCTATCGTCCAACGCCGGGATGCGGCATCGCGCCGGACGAAGCTCGGCGGGCTTGGCGCCGCGAAGCAGCAGAGACAATGGCCCCTCAAGCAGGATCGGCACGAATCCGAAATTGATCCAGTGCTTTGCATCCGCCATATACTCGCGCCGCAATCCTCCTTCATTTTCGCCTTGCCAGTCGAACGGAAATCGATGCCGGAGGGTCGCAGAGTCGTATTCGTAAAGGTGCTTGTACAGGTCTCGCGGTATCTTGTCGAAGCGCATCGCGAGCAGGAGCGGCGCGTCCGCGGGAAGTATTTCCACTTCGATCTGCTGCCGAAGCGTATGGCTCCATTCGTCGTCCTCGATAGCGTGTGCGGAGAGCACCAGGTCGCCGACGGCGCCTTCTGTTAGGCGAGGCATCGGGCCTCCGTAGAAGTAGGTGACGCGGCCCTTGCTGATGCGCACCGGAATGGTCATCCTCTCGGCGGACTTGTCCGGAATATAGCTCATCTGCTGCTCTCCCCGCGCGCACGCGCGGCCCGTGTTTCGCGGCTGTCTGAACTCGGATTCCGCGGATGGACCGGATTGATCGGATGGTAAGGCGCGCGGGGGCGAATCCTGCCCATCCGGCAAACCCGTTCCATCCGAGTTCAGACGCTTCCCCGCCGGCGTATCCAATGCGTGAGCGCGGGGCCGGCCAGTTCCAGCGTCTGGTTGCCGTGGCGGACGTAGACCTTGCCGTCGAGGTGGTAGATGTTCTGCGGATCGGCGGCCAGGTCCACGCGGCAGAGGGTCCTGCCCTCCACGACCGGGAAGCGGACGGCGACGCCTTCGAGCGGGAGCGGCTCGAACCGGTCCTTCAGCAGGGCGCGCAGCTTCAGCTCGAAGCCGTCCGCGGTGCGCTTATCCCTTCCAAGGAGTGACAGGTCGTTCTCGATGCCGACGGCGTGGCCCTCGTCGTGCACGCCGATAAGCAGCGTTCCGCCGGCGCTGTTGAGGAAGGCGCAGATCGTCTTGAGCGCGGAGTGGACGACGTCCTTCTGGATGCGCGGCTTCTGGTCGGGCGGTATCCGCTTTGCGGCCAGGTCCTCGTCCGCCACGTACTCCAGCGTGCGCTTGAACTCGACGCTCTCGTTCTCGCCCTCGCGGATCAGCCGCGCCGTCTCCTCGCTGAACGTGTCGGAGGGCGGCAGCGGCTCCGCGGGCTGGAGCTTGCGGAACTCGGCCAGCGCGTCCGCCTTGACGCTCTCCGCCACGAGCGGGAAGGAGGCGAGGACGTGCGCAAACTCCGCCTCGGTAAGGCCATAGAGCCGGGCCACGAGCGCATCCAGCTCCGCCCGAAGGCGTGCGCGCCCGGCCGGGTCCGTCACGCCATAAACGGGACGTGGCGTTGAACCGCTCGGCGCATCCGTGAGCGCCGGGCCGGATTCCAGAGGATCGGCGACCGACGGATTCGGGGCCGACGGATTCGGGGCCGACGGGTTGAAACCCGCGGCTAACATGCGAAACCCGCCTTCGCGGGTTGAGGCCTCAGTCCGCGCAGGCGGACTTGCCATTCCAGCAACGGATTTCAATCCGGGCAGTGATCCGGGTTGCGATCCGACCTCAACCAGCTGCGGCGCGCTCGCCAGCAGTCCATCGGTCGCCTCGGCCGCGCCCGCCGGCGCCCGGGCCGCGGCCAGCGGCGTCAGCCCCACCTCCCGCGCCAGGTCGTCGAATTTCGGCGTGGTGCAGATCAGCCGCGCCGCCCGCTCCACGATCGGCCGGAACGCCGGGTCCCGCTCCGTCAGGCGGGGCAGCCTGAGCGCATACATGAAGTGCATATCACAGTGTGTGGTTACGCGCTTGCGCAATTCCGCGTCGAGTACAAACGAGTTGAACAGCGCGGAAATGAAAATTGTTACATCATGCGGCAACAGCGTCCTTGCCGCTTGCGCCGTGTCCGCGCAGAATCGGTTGGGCGGAAGTACGGTCGCTATGAGTGTTCGGTTGTCCGTATTTCTGGCGATGCGTCGATGAACCAGTCGGTAGTCCTGGTACGCAAGCGTTTGTCCCGTGTCTTCCAGTTTGCCCAATACTTCGCGACGGCTTTCGGCAGGATCGAGCCAATACTTTGGGCGCGCAAAGTCGTGATTGAATTGGTGAAACATTCCCCCTTGAACCAATGGTACCGATCCATCTGCTGCAATCGTCTCGAACAGATGGCTGTCATTCGTCATGTGGATCTCCTGGCTCAACCTAAGTTGCCAGGAACCCTCAACGGTTTCTCCAAGCGATGGAAAGCGTGCCGCCTTCTCCGCGACACGCACGTCGGACTTGCTCTTGAACTCCATCACGGAAAGAGAATCGGGCGAGAGGCGGCGGATCAGGTCGACGGAGATGTCCAGGGCGCCGCGCTTGGGAAACGTCGCCAGCTCCGCAACGTCGTGCCGCATGAAGGCGGCGGGGAAGGAATCGGTGCGGCCCTCCTTGGCCAGCGTGAGGACGATGAACTTAAAGCGGCTGTCCACGCCCTCGAAGATCATCTTGCGGTTCTCGAAACAGATGAGGCCGGTTATGCGCGCGCTGCCGAAGAGCAACTCGCGAAGCTGCTTCGTACCGAGGTCGGTGTAGAGGCCGCTCGGCACGACGATGCCGCACTGCCCGCCCGGCCGCAGCAGGTTATAGCACTGCTCTACGAACAGCTTGTACAGGTTGATGTCGGTGCCGGCCTTCTTGCCATTGACGATGGAAATCTGGTTCTCGTACTGCTGCGCGGAGCGGTAGTAGGCGCTCACGTGCGGGTATTGGGACAGGCAGGCGAGCCAGGCGGCGCGGATGGCCGGGTCCTGGAGAAGCTCGCCCCGCTTCTCCTCGAACTCCTTGATGGTCATCTTGTTCTTCGTGACCAGCTCGGAGTGCTCCATGAAGAACTCTTTGGAGTTCGGCTTGAAGATCTCCCAGGGCGGATTCGTTATGATCGCGTCGAAGCCGCCTCGCGCGTTGAGGGCCTCGTCGAACTCGTAGCCCCAGTGAAAGGGGTGCAGCGCCCGCACGTCGGCGAGGGCGAGCGCGCGGCGGACGGGCTTGCCCTCCTCGCCCTTCGCGGCGTCCCAGGTCGCCTGCTCAAATTTGACGCCGAGGCTCTTGAACTCCTCCAGCAGAAGCTCGTCCAGCGTCTCCTTCGCCTCGGCCTTCTTCGCGGCGATCTGGTCGCGCATCGCCTGCAGGTCGCGATGCCAGGCCGCCGTGTCGCGGTAGGCTCGCACCAGCCGGTTCTTCTCCTCGAGCACCTCGCGGTAGGAGCGGCTGAACAGGCTGCCCGTCTTGTCGCGCCGGTTGAACTCCACGTCGTCCACGTGGAGCAGGCCGACGAGCGAGTTGCCGGCGAGGATGTTAAAGTCGATGTTGGGCAGCGGCTCCAACTGGTCGGCCGACTGCGCGGAGGAGACGAGGGCGAGGAAGAGGCGGAGCTTGGCGATCTCGCACGCCTCCTCCATGATGTCCACGCCGAACAGGTTGTTGGTGATGATCGTCCGCTTGATGTAGTAGTTGAGGCTCTCGTGGTCGGCGCGCGTCTTGTGCAGCCAGCCGGAGAGGTAGGCGTCGTTCAGGTAGTCGATGCGGCCGGTGACGGCGCTGTAGATGTTGATGAGCGTCTTCATCGCCGCCA
>DATGJU010000267.1:0-3354 GCA_035295045.1 Chthonomonadaceae bacterium | reverse complement strand
GATCGTCTGGAAGATCGTGCGCTCGTCCGCCCATCGGCCGGATCCCCAATAGGTCAGGCCCGCGCACCAGACGGCGGCTGCGCAGCCCAGGACGAGACGGACGCGGGCCGTCGCCGGCGATCGTAGTGGCCGGCGAGGGAGCGGTTGCGCGGCGCCGGCGCCGGATTCGGGCGTGGGCGCAGTGAGACCGCGCGACTTCGCGCCGGCGGCGGACGGGACCGCGCGCCGCCAGCCGGATATGAAGAGCAGCGCGAGCAGCGCCGCGGCCGCCGGACCGCAAATCCCGACGCGATAGGGCGCTACGACCAGCGACGGCAGCGGCACGATGTTGCTCACCGGCAGCATGCCAAGCAGGAGGAAGGCGCAGAACCAGGCGGCTGCGGGACTGCGCCGGTGGCTGCGCGCGATGAACGCGATACCTGCCGCCAGCAGCGCGTAGCCAGGCAGCACCGAGGTGGGGCCCCAGCGCTCCAGCGTGCCGACGCTCAGCAGGTGCATCGTGCCGGGCGTGGGAATGGCCAGGAGCGCGGTGTAGTAGGTGATCGAGCGTCCTGCCAGGGCCGCCTGCTCGCCGAGGGCGTGCAGTACCGGCGGATGCGGCGCCGGGTAGAAGACGAACCACGCGGCGACGAACGCCGCCGCGACCCCGAAATAGGGGAGCGTTCGGCGCGCGCCGGACCGCAAGCGATCGCGCCCGGGCGCGTCGCCGAAGCACCAGGCGGCGAATGGAACGACGGGCAGTAGGCTGATCGCCTGCTCCTTCGTCAGCAGCGCCATGCCGAAGGCGGCAACGCTCAGCGCGGTCCAGGCGATGCCGCTGCGCCCATGCCGCCGGACCGAGCAGATCAGCGCCCAGGCGAAGAGCGTTACCCAGAGCGTGCAGAGCGAGTCCGTCCGTCCGCCGATCCATGCGACGGTGCTGACCTGCGCGGGGTGCAGCGCGAAGGCGATGCCGCCGGCGATCGCCGCCGCCTTGCTTCGGAACGCTTCGCGGAACAGGAAGATGCAGAGCAGCGTGGTCGCGGCATGGATCAGCAGATTTGTCTGGTGATAGAAGAACGGGCCCGTACCGGACATCCGGTGGTCAAGAAAGAACGATACCGAGACGAGCGGACGGAAGTAGTGCAGCAGGAACGGCTCCGTGAAGCACGCGGCGAGCGACTTGCCGCCGCCGATACCGGAACCGCCGATAAGCGCGTGATCGTCCCAGATAGCCAGCCCTCCCATCGAGGGCAGATAGGCGACGATCGACGCGATTACCGTGACGATGCAGGCGATGCGCCAGCCGGTCAACAATCGCCCTTGCGGAGGCGAGTCAGATTTCGGCTCTTCGACCACAGTTGGAACCTCCTGTGTTCCGGGTATCCCTTAGCAGCGAACAGAAGTCCTCGCATGCGAGGCCAGGCAGAAAAGAGAAAACCCCTCGCCTGCGCCGTTGCATGCGAGGGGTCGCGACACACCGGCGCCCTAGTTGCTGTCGACGCCGGGCTGGAACGTACCGTGCCCGGTAGCGGAGCACGAGACCTTGAACGTAGTCGCGTTGCCGCTGTTGCCGTTCGCGATGGTGTAGGCGCCGGCCAGAGGGCACGTCGGGACGGAGCTGAGATCCGGCTCGAGGGTGGTCGTCACCGATCCGACGAACGAGCTGTAGTCGGACGAGTTGTTCTTGACGCGGGCCGCCTGGACCGCGTTGGCGATAGTCTGCATATTGGCGCGGCACGTCTTCTTCTGCGAGTCCGCAACGGCGCTCAGGTAGAGCGGAATCGAGACCGCCATGAGGACGGCAAGGATGAGCACGACGACCAGGAGCTCGATAAGGGTGAATCCACGCCGATTGCGGCGCGCCTTCATTTGCATAACGCGAACCATTCGGTTTCCTCCAACGTCCCGCGATCGGGGACAGCGCTGAGAGCAGCGGGCCAGGGTGCTACTCTGATTTCAGTTCGGACACTTATGTGTTTCCATGCCGGGTAGGGATTCGCACACACATAATTGCGGGATTCCGGTCCGTTTGAGGGATTGCGTTCGTGCGCGCAATCCGGCCAAACGGACTCCAACGACATCTCGGCTCACCATTATACGTGAGCGGAGATGCCGCCGGAGGTGGGGCATGGCGCGGTGCGCAAACGCGGGGCGGGTACGTCGTCCCCAGCCGCGCGCTCGGGCCGCTCAGTGGGACTTGACGACGTTCGTCAGGTTGAAGATGGGCATGTACAGCGCCAGCAGGACGAAAAGCACGATGCCGCCGACGACCACGGTCATGGCCGGCTCCATAATCTTCGTGAGCTTGTTGACCGTGTACTCGATGTCGCGGTTGTAGAAGTGCGTTATCTCTTCAAGCATCGTATCCAGGTTGCCGGACTGTTCGCCGGCTGCGATCATGCGCGTCACCATAGGCGGGAATTCGCCCGTCTGTTCGAGCGGCACCGTAAGTGTCGATCCATCCTTCACGAAGCCCGCGACTTTCTTGATTGCCTCCATGATCACCACGTTTCCCGAGGTCTGCGCGGAGATCGAGAGGGCTCTCAATATCGGCACGCCGGCCTTCGTGGCGCCCGCGAACGTCTGCGTGAAGCGGGCCACGGCGATCTTGCGGTTCAGCGGCCCGAGGAGCGGCATCTTTAACATCATCTTGTCGAACACGGCGCGACCGGTGGGCGTGCGGATGTACCGTTTGAAGCCGAACTGCGCTGCGTAGCCGATGATGGCGGCGAGCCACCAGTAGCTCAGCAGCATATTGCTCAGCACTACGAGCAGCAGCGTTACCGGCGGCAGCACCGCGTGGAACTGTTCGTACACCTTCGCGAAGACAGGCACGATGAAGATGAGCATAAAGAAGACGACGCCGACCGACGCAACGAGGACGATCGTCGGGTAGACGAACGCCGCCTTGACCTTCTCCTGCAGTTCTGCCTCCTGATCGAACTGGACCGCGGCGATCTCCAGGGTGCGCTCCAGGACGCCTCCTGTCTCGCCAGCCTGCACGAGCGATACGTACATTTCGTTCAGAATGCGCGAGTGCTTGCGCATCGCATCGGTCAGGGTGCTGCCGGTCAGCACGTCAAGGCGAATCTGGTTCACCGCCTGCTTCAGGATCGGATTCTCCGTCTGGGCATGAACGGCGTGCAGGCACTCGACGATCGAGATGCCGGAGCGGACAAGCGTCGCCATTTGCCTGCTCATTACGACCAGCTCGGCCAGCTTGACTTTGCGTGGCTTGAAGAGCTGGAACCCCGCCGCCGCCCCGGTCGGCGCAGCCTGCTCGCGCAGTGTCGTCACGAAGAGGTCCTTATTGCGCAGGACCTCGCGAACCTCGGCGGAGTCCTTCGCGGCGATTACACCGGTGCTCTGAGC
>DATGJU010000266.1:0-16354 GCA_035295045.1 Chthonomonadaceae bacterium | reverse complement strand
CTCAGCAGCGCCAGCGCGCACGCGCTCAGCCCGACCGGCCCGCTGCCCTGTATCAGGACGCGGTCGCCGAGGCCGATCCGCGCCAGCTCGATCGCGTGCACCGCTGTCGGCAGGCCGCAGCCGGCTCCGATCCAGGCGTCCGGAGACACTCCCTGCGCAAGTCGGATGATCCGTGTCTGCGGCCGGAGATAGATGCGCTCCGCCCAGCCGCCCGCTAGGCCGGGCTCCGGCTCAGCGCCGTAAGTGATGCCGTACACGCGCCGGTGTGGACAGCGCGTGGTGGCCTTGGCGACCAGGCAGTACCAGCAGGCGTTGCACGTCCCGTGGACGTCGAGGAAGGTGACGACGTCGCCCTCGCGGAGCGGCATGCCATCAACGTCGAAGACCGGGCCGCGGACCCGCTCGATCTCGCCGACGCTCACGTGGCCCGGAATTAGCGGGTAGGGCACGCCGGCGAGTCGACCATGGTGAAGATGGACGTCGGTACCGCAGACCTCGGATGCGACGGTGCGCAGGAGGACGGCGCCCTCCTCCAGCGGTGGAATGGGGTAAGCGCGCACCTGCGGCGGCATGTCCGGCCCCGGCAGGACCGCTGCGCGCGCCCGATTGCGGGTACCCGGTAGCTGGTAGTCGGTAGCTGGTAGCTTGTCGCGTCTCACCGGCGATGCCCCTTGTGGCTGGTAGTCAGTAACTGGATGTAGCAATCTGCCGACTACCACCAACCGACTACCAGCTACCTACTACCCGATCTTCGCGAGGCCGTGCTGCTCGGCGAGGGATAGAAACTCCTTGCAGTCGGCGGGCAGGGGGAGCGACAGCTTCTTGTAGGCGTTGTACCGGCGCACTACCTCCTGCCCAAACATGGTATTGCTCATGGCGCTTAGCCCCATTCGGAGCGGGAAACTCAGCTCGCGCGCAACACGCGCCTTCATCTTGCCGACGATCTCATCCTCGTTGGCTCCCTCGAACGCCTCGTTTACCGAAACTCCCTCGATGGAGACATTGACACTCACTCTCATTGGCTGCATATCCCATCTACTGCCCCGGCTGCGATCCAGGCGCGCTGCCTGGAGTACCGCCTCCGGGAACGCGCGCCGAGCGGCCCTGCTCATCCACGGCCTTTACGTGGCCATCGGCGTAGCTCATCACATCGACGCGGACGGTTCGAAATCGACGCAAACGCGCCTGGTGACGGCCGGGCGACGGCAGGCTCTTCATCGCGTCCGAAGCGTTGCGCGCCACGTTGGTAGAATCGAAGACGATGCCGGCCGACGAAGGGGCTGCGATCTTCGAGAGCGGCTTGCCGGCATACAGCGAGTTGAAGGCATAACCGTATGCGGCCGCGTTCTGCTTCACGGCGGTCGGGCAGCGGAATGCCGGCCGGTCCTTGGTCCCGCTTTTGTCCACGTAGGGCGCCTCCGCGTCCATCCACGCCGCTGCAGCCGGCAGGTGGTCGTCGTAGTCCTGGGCATACATCTGCGCGCCCTGGGCTATCTGCTTGGCGTTGTCCACGCAGCCCTGGTACCGGACGTATTCGCGGCCCGCGTCGCGTGCGCGGCGCAGGTACGGCGCCGCGATCACGGCCAGTGCGACGATCGCGACGATCGGTACGAGGGCGCACGCTGCGATGCACCAGACCCAGCCGGGCGGTCCCGTGCGCGGCGGCGGCGGCATGGCTCCGGAGAGGGCTTCGCGGCTCACGTGTGGTGTCCCGATGCCTGCCCGCGATCCGCGGCGCGTTTGACCGCAGCCTGGATCGTACGGGCGCGCGCTCCGGCCGCAAAGGGCCGCGGACAGCTCGGCCCCGACGTGACCATCATGGCCTGCTGCCATCCGAAAGGCGTCTTGCGTGGCCGTCCGAATACCCGACGCTGTTCGTCCCAACATGTCTCGCCGGAGCCGGCAGGGACGATACATCGTCCGATGCATTCCGCTCCAGGTCGGACGAGTCGTAGAGCATCGGCGTCGTTTGCGGCTCTGCGATCGTCGCTAGCTGCTTGCGCGAAAGCTTCTGGTTGTACGCATAGCCGTACTTCTCGTCCACGGACCGGGACACGGTAGGGCAGTGAAGATAGATTTCGGACTTCCGATACGTCGTCGTGTAGTCCATCCACTTGTCCGCTCCAGGGAAGGTCTCGTCATAGTCCTGGGAGTACATTAGATTCGCGAGCGACTGGACCTTGACGTTGCTGATACACGACGTCGAGCGCGCTCTCTCTCGAGCCTGTGCGAAGACAGGGAAAAGAATCGCCGCGAGGACTGGCACACCTATGAAGCAACCTACGCTCGGTATGATAATGCACCACGCCCAGCCGGGCATACTCGATTGGGGTTTCGGTGGCGCGCCAAATTGTTGGCCCATGGTTCATCTCCGTTTCGACTTACGAGTGACCGTCGACTGTCACGCGGGGTGGCGCAACGAAATCGAGGTAGCGACCGCCGATGTCCGCATCGGCACACGAGCCCCGGTGCACCGCCACGCGGTACCGAAACCGCAGCGATTCGCAGATGCGAAGTGTGTAGCTGCCCTCCTTGATGCCGCCGGTGTACGCCGTGTAGCCAAACGGGTTCGCCGTCATAAGGCCGTAGTTGCGGACGTGCCAGTGGGTAGGATATCGAAAGCTGTGCGGATGGTCCATGACGGCAATGCCGACGGGGCTGCCGCCGACGGCGCCGGAGTAGTCGCACCAGTGCGCCGCCCTGCCCCAGCACTCCGACTCGTCGATACCGCCGAACACGTTGGTGATCCGGCCGGTCCGGGGTACGTCCAGCTCGCTGGCCACGCGCACGGACAGTATGCCGCCCTCCTTGGTATCGCCGAAAAGCACGTCGCCGTGCGTGGCCTCCAGGCGTATGTCGAAGTCGAGAAGCCGCAGATCCTCGCCTCCGACCCAAGCGGTGACCGCCAGCCGCTCCGTGAGGATCGGGTCGCCGGCCGGCGTTGTCCACAGGCTGCGAGCCGTGAACGAGCCGGCGACAAACCCGATGTCGATCTGTTCAAATGCCTCGTGGCGCGTGAAGCCATGGCCCGGCTGTTCGGACCAGTTGTCGATGCCGTTCACTTCGCCGTGCGCGATCCAGAGCGAGCGGTGGTGCGGATGGTCGCGCGTTTCGCCGCGCGCATCCGGATACATGGGATACGCGCGCGTAACCGGCGTCTGTCCTGGCGCGAATAGCGGGTAGAAGTAGGGGCGCGCAGGCACGTCGGCATAGACGTAACGGGTCACCACTTCGTCGCCTAGAAGGATGTTGAGAGCCCCGTGTTCGCAGAATAGGATCACGCCCGTCGATCGCTCTGCTGGCTCGGCAGGAGCGACGCGGCAGGTTCGTTTTTCGCCGGCTCGCATTGCCGGCAAGATCGTGCGCAGCGATGCGCCGCCAGCCGGCTCCGCGATGATCGACTCCCCGTCGCTGTCCAGGTGATAGAACTCGGCGGCCGGCAGGCCATCCGGCGCCTGGAACTGAAGAGGACACCAGCGACGGTCGTGGCGGCCGGCTTCGATCGTCACTGTTGGCATCGTCATCGCGCGTCGGCTCCGGCGCTCGGCTCGCAGCGGCGCAGGTAGGCGAGGCCGTCGCGCGCGATCGTTATCGGGTCGGGCGAATAGTCGAACACCTCGATCGAGACGTATCCCTCATAGGCGATCTCGCTCAGGGCGGCGAGGACGGGCCGAAAGTCCGTCTCCCCGAAGCCGGGTCCTCGCCGGTTCGCGTCGTTGGCATGGACATGCGCGATCCATTGCGCGTACTCGCGGACGAGGGCGGGAAGTGGCGCCTCGTCGCTCGACGCGCTCTTCACGTCGAAAATGGTCTTGAGCGCCGGATGGCCGATGCGCCGCGTAGTCGCGATGGCCTCGCGGAGTGTGAGCACGAAGTCGGCTTCCGGCGGCGGCAGGGGCTCCAGGCAGACCGTCAGGCCGCGCAGCTCGGCCCGCGCCAGCAGCGGCTCGAGGCAGGCGCTCAGCCGCTCCTCCGCGAGCGACTGGCCCCCGGACGCGGGCAGCCGGCGCTGGGCCGGCGAGCCGAGCACGAGGACTCTTCCGCCCACGTCCGTGCAGAAATCCCCGAGCGCCGCGAGGTAAGCCGCGGTCTCCCGGCGTACGGATTCGTCGTCCGACGTGACCGACAGGCCCTTGGGCGAGACCAGCAGCCAGTGCAGGCCGACGATCTCAAGCCCCGCGCGACCCGCGGCGCGCGCGATCTCAGCCCGCCGGCCGGTATCGATTTCGCGGACGTCGGGCGCCAGGGTGAACGGCGCGATCTCGACTCCGTCGTAGCCAAGTTCGCCGATGACCGCGCAGCTCCTGTCCCACTCCCAGCCCTGGAATGTCTCATTACAGATCGCGTACCGCATGGTACTGCCAGTTCGTCGCGGCCGGGCCGGACTCCTGCCGCGGCGCCGGGACGCAGCGGCCGGCGAGCGGATTCGCAAGGTCCATTCGCACTCTGCGACGGCGCCCATGTGCGCGACGGCTGGCTATTCTCGACTTAAGGTATAATTTTAGTCAGGATTAACGAGGCGCGATCGCGGAGCGGAACAGGGGGCGCATGCCAACCGTAGAACAGCACATGGGAACGCGAATGACGGCCGATCCGCCGAACGCAAAGCCGCGGGGCGCCAGCCGCAGCATGCCCGCCCCGCAGCGGCTGCCCCAACAGTTCCGCCCGGTGAACCTGTTCGAGCTGGTTGGCAATACGCCTCTCATTCGCATGGAGCGTATTCGGCCGGACAATCCGCGCGTGGAGATCTACGCAAAAGCGGAGTGGGCCAACCCCGGCGGATCCGTTAAGGACCGGCCGGCGCGAGCCATGATCCTCGACGGCGAGCGCTCCGGCCGCCTCAAACCGGGCAGGATCATCCTGGACGCCACGAGCGGCAATACCGGTATCGCGTATGCGATGCTCGGCGCGGCGCGTGGCTATCCCGTCCATCTCTGCCTGCCCGTCAACGCGAACGAGGAGCGCAAGCAGCTGCTGCGGGCGTACGGCGCGCATCTGATTCTGACCGATCCACGCCTTTCGTCGGACGGCGCGATCCTCAAGGCGCGTGAGCTGTACGCGGCCGACCCGGAGCGCTACTTCTATCCGGACCAGTACAACAATCCGGCAAACTGGCGGTCGCACTACGAAACCACAGGGCCTGAAATATGGGCTCAGACAGCCGGGGCGATCACCCATTTCGTTGCCGGGCTGGGAACTAGCGGCACGTTCATGGGGACCGGCCGGCGCCTGCGGGAGCTGAACCCGGCCGTACGGCTGATCTCCTTCCAGCCCGATTCGCCGTTCCATGGCCTCGAGGGCATGAAGTTCATGGCGAGCTCCATCGTGCCGGGAATCTACGACCCGTCGTTGGCGGACCAGGACCGGGAGGTGGGCACGGAGGAGGCGCATGCCATGGTCAAGCGCCTGGCGCGAGACGAGGGGATCCTGGTCGGCATATCCGGCGCGGCGGCGCTTGTCTGCGCGCTCCGCGTTGCGGACGAGATTTCGGAAGGCGTCATTGTGACCATTTTCTGCGATAGCGGAACGCGGTATCTCTCCGAGCGCTTCTGGCGCGCCGAGGACGAGGGTGATCCGTCTATCTAGCGCCGATCGGACTGCCATCGAGGCGCACGGCGCACGCGAATATCCGCTCGAATGCTGCGGCGTGCTCCTCGGCGACGTGATTGACGGCGTCAAGGTCGTCGCAGAAGTGCGCGCGCTGGACAACAGCTTCGAGCCCAGCGCCGACTTCGAGCGCTCCATCGAGCCGGCCCGCGGATCCGAGACCGGTGGCGGCCCTCTCGAGAGTAGCGTAGATGTAACGATCCAGCAACCAGGAACCAGAAACCAGCAACCAGCTACAGGCTACCAGCTATCAGCTACCCCTCCCGGCCAGGAGCGGCGTTTCATGATCTCCCCGCAGACCATGTTCGCCCTCATGCAGGAGGAGCGACGAACGAAGCGCAAGGTGGTCGGCTTCTACCACTCGCACCCGGACCACCCTGCGCGGCCTAGCGAGTACGATCGCGCCTGGGCGATGCCCTGGTACAGCTATATCATCGTGTCGGTTCGTGGCGGGCAGCCAGCCGAGATGACCAACTGGATTCTGGCGGATGATGGATCGCGATTTGACCCCGAGGAGATACAGACGGATATTTCGTAGCAGCCGAGACGCGATCCTAGGAATACGAGCCACGACAAAGCGAGGAACAGATTTCCATGGCGAGAGTATTGATACCGACGTCGCTGCAGCAGTTTGCCGACGGCTCCGACGAGCTGGACGCCAGCGGGGGAACGGTGCGTGAAGTACTGGACGACTTAATGGCCCGCTACCCGGGTCTTAAGAAGCATCTCTACAGCGACAGGGGCGAGTTGCGACAATTCGTCAACCTGTACAAAGGATCGGACGACACGCGATCGCTCCAGGGCATGGACACGTCTCTAGGCGAGGATGAGGAGCTCAGCATCGTGCCCAGCATCGCAGGGGGCGTCTCGGCCTCCCAGGAGGCGCAGGCGGACGGGCGCGGTTCCGTTTCGGCCGTTCCCGCCGAGGCAGCGGATCCGCCCAAATCCACAACCCAAAACCCAAAATCCAAGATCGTGCTGCCGGAGCCGATCACGGTCGTCGACGAGTCGCGCGCGCAGTCGGCGCAGCTCTCCAACGACGAGATACTCCGCTACAGCCGCCATCTTATCCTGCCCGAAGTCGGTCTCGAGGGCCAAAAGCGTCTCAAAGCCGCCAGAATCCTCTGCATCGGGGCGGGGGGCCTCGGCTCGCCGCTTGCGATGTACCTTGCGGCCGCCGGCGTTGGCACCATCGGCATTGTCGACTTCGACGTGGTGGACTATACGAACCTCCAGCGCCAGATCATCCACGATACGGACGACGTTGGAAGGCTCAAAATGGAGTCCGCCAGAGATACCATCCGTGACATCAACCCGAATGTCGAAGTAATAGGGTACGAAGAGCGGTTCAGTTCCGAAAACGCGATGGGCATCGTGAAGGACTATGACATCGTGATCGATGGGACCGACAACTTCCCGACTCGCTACCTGACGAACGATGTCTGCGTTCTGCTCGGCAAGCCCAATGTGTACGGCTCCATCTTCCGCTTCGAGGGTCAGGCGTCCGTGTTCTGGGCGGAGCATGGACCGTGCTACCGGTGCCTCTACCCGGAGCCACCACCGCCGGGGCTCGTACCCTCATGTGCAGAGGGCGGTGTGCTCGGCGTACTGCCAGGCATCGTCGGCTGCCTCCAGGCGAACGAGGCGATCAAGCTGATCCTCGGTGTGGGCAGCCCGCTTATCGGCCGACTGGTCCTGTTCAACGCGCTCAAGATGCAGTTCCGCGAGCTGCGACTGCAGAAGGACCCGGACTGCCCGATCTGCGGCGAAAACCGCACCATCACGGAGCTGATCGACTACGAGCAGTTCTGCGGGATTCGTGGCGAAGAGGCGCCGCCGCAGGACGTGGAGGAGGGCGAGGAGATCACGGTCCGGGAGCTGAAGGCCCGCATGGACCGTGGCGAGGAGCTCACCGTGATTGACGTGCGCGAGCCCCACGAGTACGCGATTGCGCGCATCCCGGGCGCAAGGCTGATTCCGCTTAACCAGGTGGAGGAGCGCGCGGGCGAGCTGGATCGCAACAGGGAGATCATCCTCCACTGCCGGTCCGGCAAGCGCAGCGCCGACGCCCTGAACCGGCTGAAGGCCAGGGGATTCACGCGCCTGAAGAACCTGGTCGGCGGAATTACGGCATGGAGCGATGAGATCGACCCGTCGGTGCCGAAGTACTGACCGCGCGGCGCCCGACTGCTACTTGCCATCGGGCGCCTTCTGCTGCAGGAGGCCGACGATATTGCCGTCAGGGTCCGCGATCCAGGCGAACTGGCCAGTGGGGATCTTGACGGCGGGAACAAGGGTCTTGCCGCCGAGCTTCCCGGCCTTGTCCAGGTACGCCTGGATGTCGCTCACCTGTACGTAGAACGTCACGTAGTGCTCCGGCTCATGGCCGAGCGACGTGATGTGACCCTGAATGCCCTCTTTGCTCCCGGTATCGATGACGCCCGCAGGCCCCTGCTGCTTGATTTTCCAATCGAACAGCTGCGAGTAGAACTCCTTCGTCTTGCCGCTATCCTTGCAGCCGATATCGAAATGCACGACCGGACAGGCCGCCGGTGCATTGGCCCGGCCGACGCCGGCCGAAGATCCCAGGACCGCGGCCGCAGCGGGATCCGCGCTCTTAGTGGCCGCAATCGCGGCTGCCGGTCGCAGTCCGGCCATGCCGATTGCGATCGCCGCGCCGGCCAGCGCAGAGAAAGAGATTACGAGTGCAAACTGACCTGCGCCAAGCCGAATTCCCGTATTCATGCTCCTCTCCTTTCCAAAATCACGTAGCGCCGTTCTTGCAAATGGGCTAGAGCCCTTGGATGATTTGGTGCGACACGCGGTTCGTAACGATCGATTGTGATCAGTCCGAAGGTTCGTCCGCGGCGCACATTGCGATGAACTCGTCCTCCGTGAGTACGGGCACTCCGAGCTCCTGCGCCTTGGCCAGTTTGCTGCCGGCGGCCTCGCCCGCGACAACGTACGAGGTGTTCTTGCTTACGGTTCCGCTCGCCCGCCCGCCACGCTGCTTGACCATCGTCTCGGCTTCGTCCCGCTTGAGCTGACCCAGGGTTCCCGTGAACACGAAGGTCTTCCCGGCGAACGTGTCCGATGTGGGCGCCGCCGCGTGCGCCGTGGGGCGGACGCCGGCCGCCGCCAGTTTATCTAGCATTCGCTGGTTGCGCTCCTCCGCAAACCAGGCGGCGATACTCTCGGCGGTCGTGTGGCCGATCTCGTGCACGGCATCCAGCTGCTCGACGGTGGCGGAGCGGAGCGCGTCGAGCGAGCCGAAGTGCGAGGCGAGCACCTCCGCGGTGTGCTCGCCGATGTGCCGGATCCCCAGCGCGTAGATCACGTTTGCCATCGGCCGCGTCTTGCTGCGCTCGACGTTGGCGAGGATCTTCGAGGCGAGCTTCTCGCCCATCCGCTCGAAGGGCAGGAGCTGGTCCAGCGTAATGGTGTACAGGTCGGCCGGGTCCCTGAGGAGCCCCGACTCCGTGAGCTGGTCGGACTGCTTCTCGCCGACGCCCTCGATATCCATGGCGAGGCGCGACGTGAAGTGCTGCAGCCCCTCCTTGATCTTCTTCGGGCAGTCAGGATTGAGGCATCGCAAGACGGCCTCGCCCTCGGGCCGCACAAGCTCCGAGCCGCACGAGGGACATACCGTGGGCATCTCGAACACCCGCTCGGCGCCGGTGCGCAGCGACGTGACGACCTCGACGACCTCCGGGATAACCTCGCCGGCTCGCTGAATGACGACCGTGTCGCCGATCCGCACGTCCTTGCGCCGGATTTCGTCCTCGTTGTGGAGCGTGGCGCGGGAGACGGTGACGCCGGCAACTGCGACCGGCTCCAGGTGCGCGACCGGCGTAATTGCGCCCGTGCGGCCGACTTGGACCTGGATGTCCTCGACGCGCGTGCGCACCTGCAGCGCCGGGTATTTGTAGGCGATCGCCCAGCGCGGCGATCGGGAGTTCGTGCCCAGCTCGCGCTGCAGATCGAACGAGTTGACCTTGACTACCACGCCGTCCGTGTCGTACGGCAGATCCACTTTGCGCGCCTGCCACTCGGCGCAGAAGGCGATAACCTCTTCCAGCCCAGGACAGATCCGTATGTTCGGATTTGTGCGCAGGCCCCATCGGGCGTAGCTCTCGAGTAGCTCCGCCTGACTCTGGAACCGGCATCCTTCGCACTCGCCGACCGCATAGAGAAAGATATCCAGGCGGCGCTTCGCCGTCTCGGAGGGGTCTTTCTGCCGGAGCGATCCTGCAGCGGCGTTGCGGGGATTTGCGAACGTGCGGCTGCCCTGCTCCTCGGCCTCGGCGTTGATCCGCGCGAATTCGTGGTGCGAGAGGAACACCTCTCCCCGGATTTCGATGAAGTCCGGTAGTTGCCCGCCCGCCGCCTTCAGATGGCGCGGTATGGCTTCTATCGTACGCAGGTTGAGCGTGATATCCTCGCCGGTGAACCCATCGCCGCGCGTCGCGCCCTGGACGAAGCTGCCGCGCTCATACGTCAGGTTCACGGAGAGGCCGTCGATCTTCAGCTCGCACACATACTCGATCGGCACGTCCGGACCGATCGCCAGTATGCGGCGGGTCCGCTCCTCCCAGCCGCGCAGTTCGTCTGAATTGAAGGCGTTGTCCAGCGAGAGGAGGGGCATCCGGTGCTGAAGCGGCCGAAACGTGGTGATCAGCTCCGCGCCCACCGCCTGCGTCGGCGAATCCGGTGTGACCAGCTCCGGGTATCGCTCCTCCAGGGCGCGCAGCTCCCGCGTGAGGGCATCGTACGCGGCATCCGAAATATCCGGCGCGTTCTGGTTGTAGTAGAGGTCGTTGGCGCGTCGGATCCGCGCGCGCAGCTCTTCCGCGCGCTGCTGCTCCTCAGGCCCGGCGCGGTTCTCGCGCGCCGCTCCGTCCTCTGTCGCGGCCGAATCGGCCATGATTCCTCACTCCTCGGCGCTCGCGCATTGCGCGCTCCCGGGACGGCCGCCCTGCTTTTGCACGCCACGTACCGCCCGGGCAGGCGCTACTCGTACCGGTACTTCGGCTCCCAGCCGTCGGCTCCCTTATCCAGCATGTCGAAGAGCGGCCACACTGAGCAGTAGTCGTCGCCAGGTCCGAAGAAGCTCCAGCCTGTGCGCGTGATCGATCCATCCGCCGCGCGGCGAAAGGCGCTGACGCCCGGCCAGTGGCCCTCGTCCACGAGAAAGCCCATATCCTTCGTAAACTCCGGTCCGTCTTCGGACACCATTCGGAACTTCCAGCCGCGGCCCGACGCGAACTTGGCCTGCGTCTCCGGAGTGTCCGGCGAGCAGACCGTGAACGCGGCGCGACTCTGGAGGTGGTGCAGCAGGCCGTTGAGACCGTCGGCCCAGAGCGTGCAGTACGCGCAGCCGGCGCCCATATTGTGGACGATCAGCAGGTCGTCCCTGTCGCCGAATAGGCTAGAAAGCGTTACGGCGCCGTCCGCGGTCCGGAACGAGTAGTCCTTCACCGGCTCTGGCGCGCGCTTCCGCCACAGCGCGGTCCGCTCCTCTTTGAGCGCCATGATCTTCTGTTCGATCGCCTTGATCTCTTCGTCCATGGGATAGTCCCCTCCGCGCCATACGCGTCGATTGCAGCCACCGTTCGCTCGACCGCCATTATATAGTCGGCCGCTCCGCTTGTCAAGAATAAGAGCTCAGGATAACGGAGGGGACGTGTGATGGACGGTACGCTCTTGCTGGCGCGCGATCGAGGCCGGCCCGTCGCGGCGCGGCCGCTGGCAAGCAACCTCGTCGTAGTTGCACGGAAAGGAAAGTGGCGTGGGGCCAGACATGGCGCAGGAGATCGGCGGTGATCCGTGGAAACCGCGGGAGGGGCGTCGGGGCGCAACCGGCGTCCAGGAAGAGGAGAATGGCGTTGAGCGAGTCGATGCAGGAGACAATTCGATCTGAGGTCGCCGCGCTCGCGCCGGAATACGTAGAGGCGCGGCGCCACCTGCACAGGAATCCGGAGCTGAGCGACCAGGAGGTGCGAACGGCGGAGTTCGTGGCGGACAGGCTGCGCGCTCTGGGAATGGATGAGCTCCGGACGGGCGTCGGCGGGAATGGGGTGCTCGCAACGCTGCGCGGGGGCCAGGCCGGCCGAACGATCGCCCTGCGAGCGGACATGGACGCGCTTCCCATTCAGGAGACCAGCGACCTGCCGTATCGCTCATGCGTTCCTGGCGTGATGCACGCCTGCGGCCACGATGGCCACACGGCCACTCTGCTCGGCACGGCGGCGACTCTTGCACGGATGCGCGACCGCATTGCCGGATCGGTGCGGTTTATCTTCCAGCCTGCCGAGGAGACCGTCGGCGGCGCGGCGCGCATGTGCAGCGGCGGAGCGATGGACGGCGTCGACGCCGTGGTCGCACTGCACGGCTGGCCGGATCTGGCGGTGGGGCGGATCGGCGTGCGGCCCGGCCCGATGATGGCCTCATCGGATACGTTCGACATCCTGGTGCGGGGCCGGGGCGCGCACGCGGCCTATCCGCACCTGAGCGTCGATCCGATCCTGGTCGGCGCGCAGATCGTTTCTGCGCTGCAAGGCGTCGCGAGCCGCGAGACCAATCCAACCGATTCTGTCGTAGTGACCGTGGCGCAGTTCCACGCCGGCACCGCCTACAACATCATTCCCGGGACGGCGGAGCTGAAGGGTACGGTGCGCTGTCTCTCGACGCGGACGCAGGACTCGATGCCGGCAAGAATCGAGCGGATCGCATCCGGCATCTGCTCGGCCTGGGGCGCGTCCTGCCGGTTCGAATACCGGCGCGGCACGCCGGCGACGATCAACGACGCGGGAATCAACGAGCTCGTCTCCGGCGTGGGACAGGTGGTCCTGGGCGCGGAGAACGTCGTGGAGCTGGACGCGCCCTCGATGGGCGCCGAGGACTTCGCGATGTACCTGCAGCACGCGCCCGGCGCCATATTCCGGCTTGGCGTCGGCACGGACGTGACGCCGCTGCACACTCCCACCTACAACTTCGGCGACGCTCCCGTAAAGACCGGCATGGAGCTGATGGCGAGGATCGCGGTAGAGTTTCTGGGCCTAGAATAGCCCGCTTATCTGCCCGTGCTCGTCCACGTCGATCGCTTCGGCAGCAGGCTCCGGCGGCAGGCCGGGCATCGTCATGATGTCGCCCGCCAGGGCCACGACGAACCCCGCGCCGGCCGAGGGCTGCAGCGACTTGACCTGGATTCGGAAGCCCGTGGGAGCGCCGCCGGCCTTCGGATCGTCGCTGAATGAGTACTGCGTCTTCGCGATGCAGACCCGCAGGTGGCCCAGGCCGTTGGCCTCCAGCCACTTGAGCTGCCCGGGCGCGTCGCCGACGAGATCGACGCCCTCCGCGCCATAGACCCGCGTCGCGACGCGGTTCAGCTTCGTCAGGATGTCCTGCTCGGCCTGATAGTTGGGCTGGAAGCGGGCGGGTCGCTCCAGCGCGGCCAGGATCGCCTCGCCGAGCGGGCGGCCGCCCTCGCCGCCGTGGCCCCAAACATCGCAGAATGCGACCGGCCAGCCCTTCGCCTCGCAGTGCTCCCGCACCGCGGCCGTCTCCGCTTCGGTGTCGCCGCTGAAGTGGTTGATTGCGATTACGAACGGCACGCCGATCTGCGCCACGTTCCCCACATGGCGGTCGAGGTTCGCGAGGCCGCGCTCGACGGCTCGGACGTTCTCCTCGCCGAGCTTTCGCTTGCTCACGCCGCCGTGCATCTTGAGCGCGCGGATCGTCGCGACAAGCGACACTGCGTCCGGAGGCAGTCCTGCCGATGTCGCCACGATGTCGCAATACTTCTCGAAGCCCAGGTCGGAGCCGAAGCCGGCTTCGGTCACGACGATCTCGCCGAGCTTCCGCGCGAGCCGAGTCGAGAGGACGCTGCTGCAGCCGTGCGCGATGTTGCCGAACGGACCGCCGTGGACCAGTGCGGGCGTGCCCTCCAGCGTCTGGACGAGGTTGGGCTTGAGCGCGTCGCGGAGGATGGCGGCCATGGCGCCGTTCGCCTTCAGGTCCGCCGCCGTCACAGGCGCGCCGCTCTTCGTCTGCCCGACGATGATGCGGCCAAGCCGCTCCTTAAGCTCGGTGAGCGAGTTGGAGAGGCAGAGGATGGCCATGACTTCGGAGGCGACCGTGATTGAATAGGCGGTCTCGCGTGGGACGCCGCCGGTCTTGCCGCCCAGTCCGATGACGGCCTGCCGCAGCGCCCGGTCGTTCATGTCCACGACGCGCTTGAACCCGATGAGGCGCGAATCGATGTCGAGACTGTTCGATTGGTACAGGTGGTTGTCGAGCATTGCGGCCAGCAGGTTGTGGGCCGCGCCGATCGCGTGCATGTCGCCGGTAAAGTGGAGGTTGATGTCCTCCATGGGCAGGACCTGCGCATAGCCGCCTCCCGCCGCGCCGCCCTTCACGCCGAAGACGGGGCCCATGGAGGGCTCGCGAGTCGCCGAAATGGCCCGCTTGCCGAGCTTGCAGAGCGCCTGCGCCAGCCCGATCGTGACGGTGGTCTTGCCTTCGCCGGCAGGCGTCGGCGTGATCGCAGTCACCAGCACGATCTTCCCGTCGGCCCGGCCGGTGTCGTTCAGCAGCCGGTTGAGCGCGCTGTACTCGATCTTTGCCTTGTACTTGCCGTACTGCTCCATGTCGTCGGGCCCTAGGCGTAGGTCGGCGGCGACGTCGGTGATCGGCCGGAGGGTGGCGGCCTGCGCGATCGACAGGTCGGTTGGCATAGGGCTGGCTCCAGATTGTGATAAGGTCCTCACACGAAGGCGCAAAGACACAAAGGAATGCGAAGCAGATAGGGTACGCCGCGAAATCGTA
Organism: Chthonomonadaceae bacterium; assembly: GCA_035295045.1. Taxonomy (GTDB): domain Bacteria; phylum Armatimonadota; class Chthonomonadetes; order Chthonomonadales; family Chthonomonadaceae; genus DATGJU01. The sequence continues at coordinate 1,921 of DATGJU010000266.1, read as the reverse complement.
GAGTGCGAATGGTAGGAAATTAGGCGCGGCGATCTGAATTCCCTGCAGTTGAAGACGTACACCAGTCGAAAGAGGGAACCGAGGACAAGATGCAAGTAGAAGACCCGGCCTCTGCCGCCGCGTTCACCTCCGCTTCGGAGCCGCCTGACGCCGAAACGGTGCGCAGAGTAGAGACCGTGCTGCACGGGTGCTGCGTCCGCAGTTCCGTGCGCCGCGAAGAAGCCGAGGCCGAGCTCCAAGCAATGGGCATCGCCGCTGCGTGGTCGATTGGCGAGATTCTTCGCACCGAGTACGCGGTCTTGCACGGCAGGCTGAACGACGCGAGGTACGTGGCTGCAATCGCGGTCGCCTAATCCTTGCCGCGTATATGCTGCCTCGACACCCGTGGATCACCATCGCCTTTACCCGTCTTGAAGGGATTTACCTCGCTTGACGGACCGACGCGTACGCATGACGCAGTGTGCCTCTCGCGCCCGGAACAGCGACTGAGCGAGCAGGGCGGCCTGCTTCGCGCGTCGGGCTCGCCCGCCGACGCCGCGCTGTTTCGGCCCGCGTCGAACACACCTGAAGTGGCGCCGGAAACTCTACTTCGTCCCGGAACCGAGAAGCAGCGTTGGATAAGCGGTGAATACTCAATCGAGAGCCGAACACGTCGAGACGGTCCGCCGGCTGGCCCAGGAGATTCGCGATACGACGGGCGAGGCTCGCGACCGGGCCATCGCAGAGCTTAAGGCGATCGGCCCGGACGCCGTCCCCGCAATTCAGGCCATTCTCGGGCCAAGTTTCGACAGGAATGGCCAGTCACGCCGCAAAACCAGGACTATGTCGTGGCTGCTTGGCGCCGCCATTGCGCTCTGCTTCGGGCTCATGCCGTTCAGCCAGATAGCCGCGCTGATTGAACTACTCTGCTGCTTTCCGGTGATCGCGTGGACGGCGGCATTCGATATTCGGAGCGTTCGCCTACTGCCTTCGGAGGTCATTGCCGCGCTTCTGTTGACCGAGGAGACAAGCGCGATACCGCTACTGCTGGATGTCCGCGGGCTTCGGTCGACGACAAAGTACCAGCCCGTGATCGCCGCCAGACTGACGAAGCTGCTGCCGCTCCTCACGGTGGAGGACGCGGCGCTCATCGACGCAGAGCACCGGCAGGCGCTGATCGTAATACTCGATCTGTCTCTCCGTTTGGGCGGGAGCGTGCACCGAGATTTCCTCGTTGCAATCTTGCATGCGTTCGGAAACATCGGCTGTACAACCGCAATGCCCTCGGTGCGGCGGCTCGCGAAGCGTTCATGGGATGGAGCGGTACGCCAGGCCGCAATAGAGTGCCTGGAGCGGCTGCAGGCGCGTGCGGCGCTGCCGGCCGATATCCTGCTGCGCGCGGCCGCCCGCGCGGACAACGCCGGCGATCTATTGCGAGGCGCGGCCGGAGTATCGCCGGATCGGGACGACGAGTTGCTGCGGGCAGACGACTCGGATCGGGGCTCGGATCGGGAGAGTTGACGGACGCGACGGTCGGTTAGACGGCCGTGCATTGCGCGAGCAGTGAGCGCACCACGGCAGCGACCATCGGCACGGTCCGCGCGGGGTCGGCGTCGCCCCGGAGGATGAGGTCCGCGTGTTGGCGGCTCGGCTCGACGTACCGCTCGTGGCCGACGCGCGCGCACTCGCGGTAGTAGCTGGCGATGAAGGCGGGGTCGGCGTTGCCGCGCGCGCCGGACATGTCGCGCAGCATGCGGCGCACGGCCCGCACGTCGGCCTCCAGCTCGACGAAGACGCGCAGGTCGCAGCGCGCGCGGATTTCGCCATTGTGGAGCGCCATAAGGCCCTCGACGATGATCACATCCGGCGCATCGGGCTCCGCGAGGCGCGCGTCCAGGTCGGCGACGAGGCGGGCATTGTCCGCCGAGTCGGGGTGGTTGTT
>DATGJU010000265.1:0-4375 GCA_035295045.1 Chthonomonadaceae bacterium | reverse complement strand
CAGCGAGGCGATGCTTGCGCCGCTCAGCATGGCGCTCGCGAGCGAGGTCCTGCGCCAGCGCTCGGCAACCGGGCCGATCAGCGCCGAAAGCAGGAATGCCGGCAGGAAGATTGCGACGGTCGCCGCAATCGCGCCCGGCGCCCCGCCAAGTAGGAAGCCAATGAATGTCGCCGTCGTGAACACGGGGCCGGGCGTCACCTGGCCGATCGAGACCGAGTCGAGGAGCTGGCCGTTCGTGAGCCAGTGGCGCTGAAGCACCAGATCCGCGCGCAGGAACGCGAGCAGCACGTACCCGCTGCCGTAAATGACGAAGCCGAGCCTGAGGAACGCCCAGAACAGGCCGGCAAGGCTGTAGCGAGGTGACAGGGCGGGGCCGAACCGCTGCAGGAGCGGCGCCGCGACGACGAGCGTAAGCACCGCCGCCACCGCGACCAGCGGGGCCGGATTGATCGGGCGCCCGCTGTCTTCCTTGTCTGTTGCTCCCGCGAGCGCAATCCCGGCCGTCGGTGACACGGAGCCGACAGCAGCATCCGGCGTGGCCTCTCGGGGTGATTGTGCCGCGGAATGCACCGCGTTGTGCGCCGCTCGGGGCGCACGGACCGCGGAAGGCGCAGCGGCCTGCGCCGCTGCCCGAACGCGGAGCCAGCGGCGCGCTCCCGCCGCCAATCCCGCGCCGAGCAGGATCGCGAGGGGACTTGCGCCCAGTGCTGCCGGGACGACGCAGGCGCCGGCCAGCAGCGCGCGCTCACGGCTGGTGATGGCCGTGCCGCCGAGATTCCACAGCGCCTGCGCCACGATCGCAATCACCACCGGCTTTATGCCGTATAGAGCGGAGCCCACCTGCGGAACCGTACCAAACCTCACGTACGCCCACGCGAGCGCCAGGACCATTAGAAACGCGGGCACGATAAAGCACGTCCCGGCCAGCAGAAGCCCGGCCCAGCCGGCAAGACGCAGCCCAATCAGGATCGCCAACTCCGTCGAGCTCGGTCCGGGGATTAGGTTCGCCGCGGCGAGCAGGTCCAGAAACTCGTCGCGGCGCATCCAGCCGCGCCGCTCGACGACCTCCGCCTGCATCATCGCGATATGCGCCGCCGGCCCGCCGAACGCCGTCAGCCCCAGCCGCAGGAAGAGGAGCGCGACGGCGGGGAGTGCGGGGCGATTCTGCGTAGCCAATTCGGTTTCGCTCATCGGCTGCTGCGATGCTGCTCGGGCACAGGCGGCGCGAGCCCGCGGGGTAGGCGCCGTAATGTGTTCATAGATTTAGAGAACGTGCGGCCGGCCATGCCCGTGGGACTTCAGTCCCACGGGCGCGCTAACATTCCGGAGCCATGGGCCGCCAATTGACGACTCGCGCGGCGGACGGTACACTGATGCAGCCGGCGGCGCGGCTTCACGGGCCGGCAGATTTCCGCGAGCGCAGCTGCGGGCGCAGTAAACTACCTGGAACCCGAGGGGTCGGGAAACACCGGGACGTGTCCAGCGTCCGTGCCAACCTTATTCATGGAAGGGTCAATGATCGTTCAACTGACCGGCGCGGTCGTACGGACCGAGGCGAACAGCGTGATCCTGGACGTGGGCGGCGTCGGATACCAGGTGTTCGTGCCGGTGTCTGCGCTGAGCGCCCTGCCGGAGCCGGGCGTGAAGACCACCCTGTTGACGCACCTGGCTGCGCGCGTCCAGCCCGATTTCGACCTCGCGCTCTACGGCTTTCTCGACCCGCAGGAGCTGACCGTGTTCAAAATCCTGATCGGCGTCTCCGGCGTGGGGGCGAAGGTCGGCCTCGCGATGATCTCCTCCTTCTCGGTGAGCGAGCTGGCCCGCGCCATCTCAACCGGCGACACCAAGCTCATCACCAAGGCGCCCGGAGTCGGGCCGAAACTCGCGCAGCGGATCTGTACCGAGATCGGCGACCGGATGGCGGCGCTCGCCTTCGACCAGCGAACGGAGCGCGCCGAAGCGACGCAGCGCACCGCCGAGGAGAACGCCGCCCGCGAGGACGTGATCGAGGCGCTCGTCGGTCTGGGCTACGGCCGCCCGGACGCCCGACGCGCCGCGGACCGCGTCCTCGCCGCCGCGCCCAACCGCGCCGACGCCGCCGGCCTCATCGCCGCCGCCCTTCAGTTTCTAACCGGCGCCAAGCGGTGAGGACTCAGTCCGCAGATTTCGCAGATTGCGCGGGTCACTCCATGGAGAAGCCCGGACGGCGGAAATAGGGCTCGTCGGGGCAGTCGAGTGCGCGCAGCAGGAAGTCTGTGAAGGACTGCGCGATCTTGCGGCCCGTGTCCGGCGCCGCGCTGCCATCGGGGCGGCTTCCGACGTAAACGGCGCCCTGACCGGATTCGTCGGGGGATTCGAGCAGGATCAGCATCTCCGTGCTGTCCGCCATCTTCGCGAAACGCCACAAGTTCACTGGATCGTCATCGCCGGTCGGGCGTGCGACAGATTCGAGCAGCTGCGGATCTGTTATCTGCCGCCACGACGGGACCGGAAGTATTTGGTACGTCTCCGAGCCGGCATCGCTTCGGATTACAGCCGACTCCGCCGCATCGTAGAATCGATCCGCGTCCGCGGGCAGGTCGATCTCGAGATCGCGAGCCGCCTCCTGCGCGGCCCGTCTCGACTCGTCGTCGAGCAGCTTCACGGTATGGCTGGCAAGCCGGGATACCGCCTGTTCAATGGGAGGCGCTTCTCGGATGGCCCAGCCTACCACGGGCTGCAACGCAAGCGTTTCGGAGTCCTGGACGACGGCCATCGGTCCGGCGAGCATCTCCATCGCACGCGTCTCTGCCGCATCAGTGAATCGCTGAGTGAACTCTACCTGGCTGATACCGCGCGGGAAGGCGTAGGTGGAGACGCCGGGACCGGTCGTCTGGAACGGCTCGGCGTTACCCGATTTCTCAGCAGCTTCGAGCTCCAGGATCTGCGCCTGGACCGCCGGGTCCAGCAGCTGGTTCCGCTGTCCGCGGTGGACGTACGGGAAGAGCTGGCCCAGCCATCCATTTACAAGTTCTCGCCCATACAGCTTTCGGAGCTTGTATATGCGCTGCCAGTGTGCCAAATCGACACTGCCATCCGCGGCCAGGACGAACTGGTCGCAGATCGGCCGCAGGTCCTTGAGCCACCAGTCGACTCCGAAAGGCGCCAGGTGCTCCACCTTGGCCCGAAGCCGCCGCCAGTCGTTTGCCGTGCCCAACAGAGTGATGGACGGTATCCCGCAGATGCAGAGGAGGCGATACTTATAGTAGGGCTCTAGTATATCCAACAGCACGACCTGGCTGGCGGTCCGTTCTGCCGGGCCCGTTGTGCTGAAATCGCAGATCAGGGCGTCCGCCAGCTCGCCCATCTCCCGGCTCGCGGAGGCGGCGAACTGCGCGACAACAGACTCCCACGGGTTCTCCGGCGTGCCGCGGTGAAAGTCGGTGCGCGTGACCTGGATCTCTCGTTTGCCCTCGTGCCGGACGAGCAGCGACCGATACTCTTCGGGCTTTTGCCGGATGTGAGCGGCGAAACCCTGCGCGATCGTTATCCAGATCACGTCGGGCGATAGCGTCAGCGGACGGTGCTCACTGAAGGCAAGGTGCGCCGCCGCGATCAGCGGATGGTGCCGGATATTGCCGACGCAGTCGACCAGATAGCTCCAGCATGCCTCGACCCGTCCGGAGATAGGGCGTCCATCGGCGTCGTCCAGGTCCCAGCGCGACTCCTTCGCGTCGAACAGCTTCTGCAGCGCCTCGAGCGGCCGTACCGTCGGCAGCGCTTCTCTGGCGGGTCTTACGTCGTCCACGGCAAACGTGATGCCGGAAGAGGATTTAGTCGTCACCATCCGCCAACCTCCGCGTCCTATCCGTCCGTAACCGTCAGTGCATCGCAATCCGCGTCCAATCGCCCCGCCAACGCTCTATCGCGCCAATTCTTGGAGCCGCCGTATTCAGAATCTGCGTCCATCTGCGAAATCTATCCTGAAAATGCGCGCCCAACCCCCAATTCTGGGGGCAAACATTTTCATGCTTGTGCGTGAACGCAGTTCATCCTGACTGTGGATAGGTCCTTTTCCGACCCTCCACCGGCAGATCCCGTCACAGGTGCAGGCGAGTCCCTTTGCCAAGAAGGCTGAGCGCCGAAATCACCGACACGGCGCTGCCGCGGGCCTCTACTACCACCTCATCCTCGATCGTTACGCCCTCGTCCACAATTACGCCGCGGAGCAGCACGTTGTTGCCGACAGTCACGTTGTCCATCAGGATGGCGCCCTCCAGCCGCGCGCCGTTGCCGATAACGCAGTGGCGGCCGATGGCGCACTGGCCGTTGATCCAGGCGCTCGGCGCGATCTGGGTGCCCTCGCCGACGGCCAGGCAGGGCGTGGCCGTCCGGA
>DATGJU010000264.1:0-15969 GCA_035295045.1 Chthonomonadaceae bacterium | reverse complement strand
CGCCGTTCAGCACCACTGTCGCGACGCGGCCGACCAGCGTGACATCGAGTGTCTGCCACTCGCCCGGTCTCTTGGCCGCGCGCACGCAGGGCGCGAAGAAGCCGTAGATACCGCCGATCGTGTGGACGTTCACGTCGTCGCCCTCGTCGTCCTCGACCTGCACCTCGTAGCGGCCGCGCAGATAGATGCCGCTGTTGCTTCCCTTTGGATAGCGGAACTCCGCGTGCAGCTTGAAATCCTCGAACTTCGCGGTCGAGACGAGGTTGGCGCCGTCCTTCGCGTTCACCAACAGGCCGTCCTGCACGATCCAGTGGTTCTGCCCGCCCTGCGTCCGCCAGCCGTCAAGGTCGCGGCCGTTGAACAGCGCCACCGGCGGCCCCCAGGCCGGCTTGCCCTCCCGCTTGAGCCGCGGCGCGCGGACGGCGATCCAGGGGCACGGCTCCTTCGCATAGCCGGTCGCTTCGCCGGTAATCCGGTCGCCGTCGAGCCGGCCCTCGAAGTGCAGGTCGCGGGACTCGTATTGACGCGGTACGTCCAGCCTGAGCACGCCCTGCGCGATCTCGATCTTCGAGAGCGGGCGAGCGCTTCCAACGACGCCGACGAAGCGGCCGACGGTGGTGGCGCCGGACCGCTCAACGCCCAGCCAGGACGGTACGTCGCCGCGCGGCGTGTGCACAGTGATGTCCCAGGCGCCAACGAGCCGGCGCGTCTCGTCCTGCGGCTGGCCCTGCGGGACGGCGGGCGCGGCGGCTGCCGACAGCGCGACGAGCATCAGGAGGATCGTTTCAAGCTGGAGAAGGCGGCGGCGATTCATCAGTAACCTCGATTGGTTTCCAGAGTTGCGTCGCGGCATAGTTCGCCGGGTGACGCGCAAATCCTTGCGGGGCGCAGGTCCGGCGGTCTGGCGCGGCCGAGGCCTCGACCGCGCCGGGCAGCGGCCCCGCAGGCTTCGGCCGCTGCCGATCGCAGCCCGGCGTGTCGTCTGCCTGCGGGCTTGGATTCGCCGCAAGGCACGGTCGGCCGCCGCCCACGCCGTCTGTGACTCGGAGGCCTGGGCCCCTCCTTATCGTTCGGCGGCCCGCGCGGCCATCTCGTACATCAGGACCGTGGCGGCCATTGCCACGTTGAGGGAATCACAGGCGCCGCCCATAGGAATCCGGACGACGGCAGCGCAACGCGCCAGAAACTCCGGCGGGAGCCCCTTCGCTTCGCTGCCCAGGAGCAGCGCTCCCGGCGTCGGATATTCGGCCTGCCGATAGTGAACGCCCGCCTCCGGTGAGGCGCCGATTATCGCTACGCGATGCCGCGCGCACCAGGCCGCGAACTCCGGGAAGCTGGCTCGGAAGATTCGCTGAAAGAAGATAGCGCCCATGCTCGCGCGCACCGCGATCGGGTCGAACGGATCGGCGGAGCTGCCAATCAGGACGACTCCCGCGCAGCCGGCCGCATCGCAGGCCCGCAGGATCGTGCCCAGATTACCCGGATACTGGATGCCGTCGAGCGCCAGCCAGCGCGATGCCGGGCGCGGCTGCGCTTCGGCGAGCAGGCTGAAGCGCTGCCGAACGACCGCGCCCACGCCCTGCACGTCGTCGCGGTGGGCGACCGACCGGAGCAGGTCCGGCGTAACGCTCATCCGCCGCACGCCGGCCGGCAGGCGTGAAAGGACGGCGCCGCTCCGGAGCGGGCTGTCCAGCAGCTCGGGCGCGAGCACCAGCGTTTCGAGCTCGGCGGCCTGTTCCACCGCGGCAAGCACGAGCCGGACACCTTCGACGAAGAACGTGCCGGTGCGCTCCCTTTCCTTGCGGAGCTGAAGGCGGCGGATTCTCCGGATAGCGGGATTGTTGGAGCGGGCAATAGGGATGCATGCCGGTAGCGACCGTTGCGCGTGCTCCGCGGCGAGACTCTTTTGGTCTGTCACTTGACGACCCTCCTTTCGTCGGGGAAGGCCCGAACGAGCCGGAACGCGGTCGATCGCGACGGAGGGATGCACGAAGAGAGCCATGGTTGCGGACGGGCCGCCGCAGCGCAGCGGAAGGAAACGCAGAGATGCCTGGACAATCTGAGCAGAGCCTGCTCGCCCTGACGACGCGAACGGCGGCCGGACCTCACGGCGCGAGGTCCGGTTAGCGCGTTCCGGCCGGTTGTCAGCGGGCGATTAGCATATGCGTTGCGCTGGCGATGAACTGGAGATCGTACGTCCCACGCTCGATTGCGCGGTACGATCCTCTATCGCCGCGCGTGGCCGCCGCGCTAAACATCGTGCGAATGCGAATCCTCGGAGGTGCAAGTCGTGTTGTCTCGCCGAATCGCCGCCGCGACGATTATGCTCGCGCTGTTTGCCGTTGCGGGCCGTTGCGCGCAGACCGACGACGTAAAGCCGGAGCTGAAGACCGCGGACAGCGTACGGGTGACGTACTACATGTCGCTGCCGAATGGCTGGACCGCGGACAAGAGCTGGCCAATCCTGGTGACGCTCGACGGCTCCGGTCATAACTTCGAGCAGAACTGCCGAGCGTTCGCCAGAGCCAGGGGCACGCGGCCATTCATATTCGTGACACCGTGCGTCACGTCGAACGGGAACGACCCTGCGGACGCGAAGGCCGTCCTCGCGATCGTAGAAGAGGTCCGGCGGGAGCGTCACGGCCAGCCGGAATTCTTCCTGACAGGCTTTTCGGCCGGCGGGCACGTAACGTGGCAGCTCATCTTCGCGCACCCCGAGCTGCTGGCAGCGGCCGCGCCGGCGGCAGCCAACTTCCGGTACCGCGGTCTCGATAGCTTCTCCGAGGCGCCGGAACGAGAGCGGCTGCCGATCCACGCCTTCCAGGGCGATAAGGACTCCATCATCGCGTCGCTGAACTCCCAGTGGGACGACGCGAGCACGCTCGCGCGTGAGCACGGCTACAAGAATCTCGAACGATCGATCGTGCCCGGCGCGGGCCACGCGCCACACGCCCAGCAGGTCGTCGACTACTTCGCGACGCTGCTCAATCCTTCGCCCCTGCAGCCGTGAGAATCGCCTCGATCTCTGGTCGCCCTCCCTCGCGCCGTCCGTCAGGGCATGGCTGTCGCCCTCCGCCCGCTCGTCCACGTTGACGCCCCTCTCGATCAACAGTCCGACCGGAACGGCGCTCCCGCGATAGGCCGTCGCCATGGGCCAAGTGACGCCAGATGTGTCCGAAGCGCTTCCATCGCTTCTATTGGCGATTTCGGAGGGCCTCAGTCCGCCGTTACGTACCACGAATCGACAGCGGCCTGCCCGGTGCAATTCGGCCCGGCCTGGGCGTCGGCGCCGACGTAGCGATACGGGACCGCAGCAGCAACAGGCCCGGTGCAGGTGACAAGCCGCCGGTGGGACGAATAGGCGAAGCCCGCCCGCTGAAGCGCCGCGCGCCATGCATGACGCCGTCGCTCATCACCGACGACACGCAGGTTGCCCAGGTCCAGATGGGCGAGCAGCCGGCCGTCAGGCTTCAGCCAGCCGGCAGCGCGGCAGAGCAAGCCAAGCTTATCGCCCACATAGTGCAGGCCGTGGACGCAGGTGATGAGGTCGAACTGGGCGTGCGGCTCCCATGTTCCGACAGCCGCGGTTACCAGCATAATGCCGGATAGCCCCGTAGGCGGGACATCGAACATCGGGACAAGGTCGACGCCTGTTATCCCGAAGCGACCCGCGTACGGCCTGAGCGCGGAGGCCGCCTGGACCAGAGCTCTGCCCGTGCCGCAACAGAGGTCGAGCCACGCGACGCGCGGCTGTACGCCGAGCCGCTCCACCAGAAACGCCAGCGGCCCAAACCCCAGGTCTTTCGCGTAGCTGTTCGGGCCGGAGATTCCGCGGACGCGGTTCATCGCATTGTTCGCGACCACCTCCGAGCGCTCCAGTACCGCATCCGTTACGAGTGGTGGCTTGTTCATCGTTCTCGCCTTCCTGCACGATTGCGTGCTCGCGTCTACAGCCTCCCGTCCCGCTCCAGTGCCGTTTCTGCCCCCGGCCGATTGCGCCGCACGCGGCGATTCGTGCGGCGGCTCACCACGCGCGCGGCGGGCAGGGCGCCGGCCACGAGCAGGGCTGCCACCGCGATCAACGGCAGGTAGTTCGGAGCGTTGTAGCGGCTGCGGAAGGCCTCGCGCTGCGCGGTGTCCACCCGCAGGAATTTCCACGTGTCCACCGCCACGGGATGCACCTTGTAGTTGTGCAGCCAGGGCTGGAGCATGCCGTACGCCTCCGTGTGGCGGACCGGTATGACGGGGCAGTCCTCCTGGACGATAGCGCGCATCGTACGAATGATCGCAAGCCGCTCCGGGCCGTCCCGCATTACGCGCATTCGCTCGAACAGCCGATCGTACTCCGGGTTGGAGTAGTTCGAGATGTTCGGCCCGCTCGCCTTGACCGCGGCATTGGGGCCATACAGAAGAAAGACGAAGTTCTCGGGATCGGGATAGTCGGCGCCCCACACGCCTAAGCCGCCCATGAACTGGCACTGGCCCTTGTTGGTCCGGTCCGTGATGACGGGGCCGAGAAAGGAGTGCGATTCGACGTCGATGCCGAGGCGCTGGATCTGGCGGACCGCGAGGCCGGTGAACTGGCGGCCCGCCGGCGTCGTGTTCGCGTTGTCCCAGTTCAGCACGAGCGGCCGGCCCGTCGTCGGATCGATCCCGTCCTTGTAGCCGGCCTCCGCGAGGAGCTGCCTGGCGCGCTTCAGGGACGGGTCGAACTGTCGGTAGGGGTTGCGGTAGCCGGGATCGTAACCGAACAAGCCGGGCGGAAGCATCGATTGGCCGGGCACGCCCAGCCCCAGATAGAACAGATCGATCAGCTCGCCGCTATCGACAGAGAGCGAGATGGATTGGCGCAGCTTTCGGTTCTTTTCCGAGTAGCCGCCGTAGGTCGGGTCCCGCATGTTGAAAGCGAAGTAGCTGATCTCGTAGTTCTTGGCGTGCACGAGCTGGACGCCGCGGCGGCGCATGGCGGGTGAGAGCTGGCCGGGCTTGGCCATCACCTCCTGGAAGTTGGACTGGCCGATGCCGGCGGAATCGATATAGCCCTGCATGAACTGGTTGAAGCTCGTGATGCTCTCGCGAACGATGTTTACCTGGATTTCGCTGACGAATGGGAGCTGCCTGCCGGCGTCCTCCAGGAGCCCTGCCTCGCGATCGCCGGGATCGCCGTCCGTCGGATAGGTTTCGATACGGCGGTTGGGATTCGGCTTGAGCACGATACGGGACTTCTTGGTGTACTCCGTCAGCATAAACGGCCCGCAGCCGACCGGGTGCTGCGACAGCTTCTGCAGGTCCGGCGTCTCGGGCGGAACGCGCTCGTCGGCATACCGGTCCAGCACCTCCTCCGCAAGCGGCCCCGTGAACGGCAGCGCCATAAGGAAGCGAAGTTGCGGGTAGGGCTGGTCCATTACGATTCGGAAGGTGTAGGGATCTGCCGGGTCGGTCTGCAGTCCTTCGATCGGCGTACGCAGGGCGCGCGCGGCGGCGGCGAGATCCGTGCCGGCGGCCTGAATGCGCTCGCGGAATGCGGCCATACCGAGGATTTTGTCGCCGAAGTAGGCGTAGACGGGGCAGGAGACGCGCGGATCGGCCATCCGCCGGAAGGCGTTCAGGAAATCGATCGCGACCACCTCGCGCCCTTTACCGCCCGCGAAGCACGGATCGTCCTGGAAATGGACGCCGGGCCGGATTCGGAAGGTCCAGCGCTGGCCCGTCCGCGTCACCGCCTTCCCGGCGATAACCTCGCGCACGGGTATCGCTTCGACCTTCGGGTCCGCCGCTCCGAGTGCCGGCAGCAGCACGAGCGGATTGCGCTTCAGGTAGTGGTACTGGTAGAAGGAGGGGTAGACGAGCGCCGCGAGCGCCTCGGAATTGAAGTCGTAGGCGATGCTGGGATCCATGGTGAGCGGGTCGTCGCCGAATACGGTGTAGAAGACGGGCTTGTCCGCATCGCTCGCCGCATACGGGCTGTTGCCGCATCCCGGCAGCAGCAGGAGCGCAGCCGCAGCCGCGGCGCACCGGGCGAACTGGGCCAATCTTGGAAGGACAATGTGTGGCACTGGCGCTATCCTCAGGCTCGGAACGGGCCGCCGGTTCGGCGCGGTGGTGCGAGACTTGTACCACGACCGCGCGAATGCGTTCAATCGTCCGCCGGAAGCCCATTGCGACATCGGCCCGCCCGTTACCTGCGCAGCGCCCGGCCCAAACCTTAGTGTGCGCGCGACGCATCGCCGCTTTGCACCGCGGACGTGTCCGCGCCTCGCATAAACCTGCCGGGATAGTGCGAGGCGGCCCGCGACACGTCGCCTCCGAAAAAGCGCGGACACGCCCATACGGGGCTCCTTTCCGCGCTCTCGAATGGCTGGCCGGCGTCTACGGAGGCGGGAGGGCGTAGTCGAACAACGCCTCCGAAGCGTCCTCCGGGGTAATGCTGCCGGAGCGGATCTTGGCGCGCGCGTCGTCCAGGAGCGAGCCGCCGCCGCCGAACGCCTGCCGCCACACTTCGTCGGCTGCGGCTCCGTCGGCAATGCTAGCCCGCAGCGCGTCGGTCACTTCCAGGATTTCATAGAGCGGCACGCGACCGCGCCAGCCGCGGTTGAGGCACTCCGCGCAGCCCTTACCGCGATGGAACGGACCATCTGCCGCGGTCAGCCCCATGCGGTCCAGCGCGTCTGGAGCCGGCGTGTACTCCTCTGCGCAATGCGGGCATACTCGCGGCGCAAGGCGCATCCCAATCACGCCGGTCAGCTTCTGCGCAATAAGAAAGGCGACGACCCCGATATCGCACAGGCGCTGCGGCACGTCGGCGGCGCGCGGGGCGTGCAGTTGGGTCAGCACCGCGTTCCCCGTCACCGCGGTCTCGACGGCCAGCTCCGCGCTTTCCAGATCGCGCAGCTCGCCAATCATGACTACATCGGGATCGTTGCGCAGTGCGACGCGCTGAAGGACCGGAAACGTCAGCCCCGACTTGCGGTCGACCGCCGCCTGAGACCAGCCGTCGAACGCAATCTCCACAGGGTCCTCGACGGTAATCACGTTGGCGGTTCCGCTGCTGCGCTCCCAGATCGCCTTCAGAAGCGAGTAGAGCATGGTTGTCTTACCGGAGCCCCCGGCGCCGGTCACGATCAACAATCCGCTCGGGACGGCGATGAGGCGGTGGATTGTCGCGGCCTGTTCCGCCGTGAGTTCGCAGTGCTCCAGCCCGAACGTGAGCTTCTTCCGATCGACGAGACGCGCCGTCATCCGCTCCCCATAGATCGTCGGCATAATTGTCACCCGCATATCGAAGAGTTGGCCTTCGTGGTCGACGGTTACGCGGCCGTCCTGGGGCAGGCGCCGCTCGTTCTGGCTGCACTCCGCCATCGCCTTGAACCGGTCGATCAGCGGATGATGGTAGGCGGCCGGCAGCCGCATTGCTTCACGCAGCGAGGAGTCGATCCTGTACTTCACTGCGATGCCTCGGCTGTCCGGCACGATGTGAATGTCGCTGCCGCGGTCGTTCAGGCACTGATGCACGATCGAATTCGCGAGGCGCACGATCGCGGCGTCCGACGCCGCCTCGAGAATCTCGAGTGTCTCGCGGCTCTTTTGAAGCTCCGCGCGGAGGGTACCGGATTGGAGCAACTCGCGCTCGAACTCTGCCCTTTCCGCGTCCTGCATCTCGTCCTTGAGATAGGCGATCGCCCGTTCCTGTAGACTCATAATCACAGCTCCTCCCTCGGTGAGAGCGCCCGGCGCAGCCGCTTCAGGGCCTCCGCCATGCGCGATTTGACCGTCCCGACCGGAATCTGCAGCCGCGCCGCGATCTCGGCGTAGCGCATCCCATCCTCGTGACACAGCGAAAAGACCTCGCGGTAGGCAGCCGGGAGCGCAGCGACAGCCCGGCGGATTCGTGCGCGACGGAGCCGCTCCAGCGCGATGCTCTCCGGCTCCGTCGCCGGCGCCGCAGGGCTCAGCTCGATCGCGTCGTCTTGCGCGGCGCGGCACTCCGTCTCAAACTTCCGGCGCTCGTTCAGCCAACACCGTGTTCCGATCTGGAACAGATACGCCGAGAACTTCCCGGACGGCTCGTAACGCTCCCGCGAGGCCCACAGCCGAAGGAGCGTCTCCTGCGCGAAGTCGTCCGCCTGCGACCGGTCCGCGATCAGCGACGCAAAGTAGCGCCGCAGCGGCTCGCGGTAGCGCGTCGCGATCTCCCGAAACGCCTCCACGTCGCCGTCGCGCACCCGGAGCATCAGTTGAATGTCCGCCAGTTCCATCCACGCTCCCGGCGATAGTGACGGGCCGGCCGGCCACGGTTACGAGCGCGCACCCGGGGCGACCGCGTCCGGCTTACGATGGTAAAAGTCGAGAAAAAGCAATCGGTTCGGGGATTCTCTACGGAGCGATGGGTGGACGTCGATTGGCGGGTTGGATTCAGCGCCCCTTTGCGGACCGAGGCCTCGCGGCCGGCGGACACCCGATCGGCTTTCGTGGGCGCCTGGGCGTAACCAGGAGCACCGGATCGTCATACAGGATGGTCAGCGGCGTATGGATTCGCCGCCCGAATGCCTCCAGCGCTCGCCGGATCGAGACGTGGTCGCCGGCGAGTTCGCAGGCCCCGCGCTTGAAATCCTCCGACAGCGTGAAGGCGTCGCCGCTGGAGCAGGCAAGGTCAAATACCACGGAGTAGGCATTCTCGCGAGCGCACTTGAACGTGACGGTATCCTCGAGCGGGTAGTGGCCAGCCATTCGCCCGTCATCCGAGAGTGGCCCGCGGCGCTCTACGATCGCCGCGTAGTATCGGGACTCGAACGCGAGGTCGCGTGAGGCGCCGGCGGCGTCCAGCAGGGCCGGCACGCAGGCGGCAAAGCGGGCGCCGTCGAGTGCAATCGTGACCGGCCTGCGCTCGTATTCCCGAAGGTTGAACGCATAGTCGGCGTCGACTTGGCCGCACACCGTTCGCAGCGCGTCGACGAGGGGCGTCGCGGCAAACTGCGCCGTCACGCGCTGCTCCGACAGGCAGTTGCCGTCGGCGAACACGACCCTGCGCGCGGCCTGCGCGCCGCCCTCGATGCGGAACGCGATTCGCTCCTCCAGGCGCGCGGCGCGAATCAGCAAGGTGATCGATGCGGCGACTGGCATGCAATCAATGTCCACCGAGACGTACTCCTCGCACGTCCCGGAGGAGACAACCCATTGCGCGAGAGGGGAATCGAAGCTGTATGGAAAGCCGGCCTGCAGACAGATTTGCCGCAGCGCGACGAGGAATGGAACGCGATGCGCGTGGATAGTCACTTTCGGCTCTACGTACGTCCCGACAGGCTGTCCGGGACCTGCCGTCGAGCCGGCACCCGCCGGGTGCTTCGAAAAGACTTCGAGAACCGCATCGTCCAGCTTGATGCCGATCGGCGTCCCCGTGGCGCGGCCGAGAGAGTCAAGGGCTCGGCGCATAGGCATGCGCCTGAGATGGAGATCGGCGTCGATCGCTTTGAGCTCCTCAGGGACGGTATAGTTTGCGGCGCCGGAATCCTCGATGGCGCTGCAGATGTTGTACGAACGCTCGCGCCGGCAATGAACGGTGATCTTGTCGCCGAGCGGATTTCGATCGATCGGATATCCCGTCGAGGAGAGAGACTTGTAGCTCCGTCCGACAACGGCCGTTTGCCCGATAAATCCAACCTTGAGATAGGTTTCAGCGCCGGCGGCCGCAATCAGTAGAGGGAGCACGCGTTCGAGAGTCGCCTGCTCGACCGTTATGGTGACCGGCCGCCGCTCGAATTCGCCGAGATTGAGCACGTAGCTCGCATCAACCCGGTCACAGACCGTTCGCAGCGCATCCGCGAGAGGCGTCTCTACGAACGTGGCGGGCACTCGGCGCGACGAGAGCGGTTCGGCGTCCATAGTAAAGACGATCGCCCTGCCATACGGATAAGTCTTCAGGTCTGGTTCGTAGCGCCAGCCGATCTCGTCCGCCAGCCGCATCTGGACCAGCAGCCGATCGATCGCACGACCGAGCGGAAGCCGCGAATAGTCCGCCGTGATGACGTGTGGATCGGAGTACGAATGGTCTATCACGACCTGCGCCGAAGCGGCGTCGAACGAGACATGGCAGTTCGCCTGGTCACATATCCGGCTAAGCGCCGCGAGGAAGGGCAGCCTGCGGCAGTGAAGGCTGACCGGCGCATCCGTGGGTGAAGCCGGCGAGGGGAATGCAGCCGCCGCGGCGCGCACCGTCCCGGCAACGGCCGCCGCGCAGCACACAAGAAAAGTCATCATTCGGAGACCGGCCCGCATATGCTGCAGCTCCTCGTGGCAGCGAAGGACGCCACGCGCAAACTACCCGTCGTTGGCGCGCACCGGCGAGCCGGCCGGATCGCCGGCGCCAGGCCGCCTTCGGCGCGATTGTGATATACTCGTAAGGCGCAGCCGGGCCGGGATGGGTTACATCCGAGATAGCCGGACGAGAAGAAGCCAGGTGGGTGACATGCCCGAAACCGAGAATATCCTCGATGCCACGTTCTTAAAGAAGCTGGAGCGGCTCACGCTCGCCACGCGCCGGCCCTTCTCCGGCCAGATGAAGGGCGAGAAGCGCTCTCTCAAGCGCGGGAGCAGCATCGAGTTCGCCGACTATCGCGAATACTCCCTTGGCGACGACCTGCGCTATGTGGACTGGAACACGGTCGCGCGCCTGGACAAAATGTTTCTCAAGCTGTTCGTCGAAGAGGAGGATCTCTACCTCGCGCTCCTCATCGACTCGAGCAAGAGCATGGACTTCGGCGCGCCGAAGAAGCTGCACTACGCCGTCCGGCTCGCGGCCTCGCTTGGCTACATCGCGCTCTCGAACTACGACCGCGTGAGCGTCCAGACCTACGCCGACACGCTCGGCAGGCCGCTGCCCACGCAACGCGGCCGCGGCGGCGTGGTGCCGTTCTTCAGCTACCTTCGCGGCGTGCAGGCGGCCGGCCCCACCTCCTTCGCCGCCTCGCTCAAGCGTTTCGCCTCCACGGTACGGTACAAGGGCGTCGCGGTCGTCATCTCGGACTTCTTCGACCCCGACTGGCAGGCCGGCATCAAGGCGCTGCTGGCCCGCGGCTACCAGGTGGCCGCGCTGCACGTGCTTGCCGAGGAGGAGCTGAAACCGACGCTGCTCGGCGACCTGCGCATCATCGACAGCGAGACCGGCGAATCGAAAGAGATGAGCGTCAACCCGCAACTCCTCGCTCGCTACTATCAGACCCTGAACGGATTCTGCGGCGAGGTGGAGGCGTTCTGCCACCGGTACGGCATCGACTACCTGCGAGCCTCGTCGGCGCTCCCTTTCGAGGACCTCGTGCTAAAATACATGCGCCAGACCGGTATGGTGAAGTAAAGCGAGGGTCGGGGGCCTGGCCGCTGGTCTTACGAGCGGGCCACGCCTCGCTCCAGCGTCCGCCAAGGGCGACAGCCCGGTATGGGCCGAACGCCCTCCGGGCGATGCTGCATTCGCGAGCCGGAGACGTAGGTCCAACGGCACAACCAAGAGCGCGATTGAAAGCGAGCGTTGACGATTTGGAGGACGGAAAGCGGCAGAAGATGCGGTCGACGACGATCATCGCGGTAAAGCGGGACGGGCAGGTCGCGCTTGCCGGCGACGGCCAGGTGACTCAGGGCCAGACGGTGCTCAAGCACGGCGCGCGCAAGGTCCGCCGGCTCTACGAGAACCGCGTGATTGCGGGATTCGCCGGCTCGGTGGCGGATGCGCAGGCGCTCTCGGATAGGTTCGAGAGCAAGCTGGAGGGCGCGAGCGGCAACATCACGCGCGCCGCCATCGAATTCGCGAAGGATTGGCGGACCGACCGCGTGCTGCGGCGGCTGGAGGCGATGATGATCGTCTCGGACGGCGACCACCTGTACATACTGTCCGGCGACGGAAACATCGTGGAGCCCGACGACGGCATCGCCGCGATCGGGTCGGGCGGACCGTTCGCCGCCGCCGCCGCCAAGGCGCTGGTCCAGAACACGACCATGACGGCGACAGAGATCGTCACCGAGGCGATGCGTATCGCCGCCGACATCTGCATCTACACCAACGACCGCGTTACGGTGGACAAGCTGCCGTAACCGCGCGCCCGGCCGCTTCGACATCCGCCCTGGCGGGCGGACCGCACCCCAACCTGCGACCCATCCGACCCGGAAAAGGCGCTTGCAGGCTTCATCGCAGCGCGGGGCGCTTCGTCCTGACATCCGGAATTTCGTCTACTATTTCATGAGTTCGTTTGTCCTTTCGCTGCGACCTGGAATATAATGAGTGGAAGGACGCTCGACTAGGGGTAGAACTCATGTCCCAGAGTTCGGCAGAAAAGGACCTGGATCTAGCGGAAGCAGGCCAGCCGATAACGGCCGGCGGGATTCCTCGGTCGATCGGCAACTGCTACCTGGATGAAGCGGGCGACCACACCATATTCAACGCGCAGGGCAGGGTTATAGTTGGCGAAGAGGGATGCTCCCGCTATTGCATGCTTGGCCTAGTCGACGTTGCCGACCCTCCGGCACTTGACAGTGACCTCAGGGCTCTGCGCCGCGAACTCCTCGCCGACCCGTATTTCAAAGGCATACCGTCGTTCGATCCGGCGCGCGGCAAGACAGCGCGGTTCTTCCATGCGAAAGACGACCTGCCAGAGGTGCGTCGGGAGGTGTATCGCCTCTTGCTCAGGCACGACCTGAAGTTCGCGGCGGTTGTAAGCGACAAAACGGTCGTGCATAGCGATTTCATCGTACCCGCCATGCCTGCGAACCCCGCCTTTCGCTATCGCCCGAACGACCAGTACGATTACCACGTTCGGTGCCTGCTCAAGGGGCGGCTTCATCGCAAATCTGTATACAACGTACACTTCGCCGCCCGCGGTGCGTCTGATCGCACGGCGGCGCTGCGACGCGCGCTAGTCAATCTGCAGGCGGAATTGAACGAGACCTGGAAGATCTCAGAAGCCTCGGAGCTTAACGTCACGGTGCACCGCCCCGAATCGGAGGCGGGCTGTCAGGCGGTAGACTACTTTCTGTGGGCCGTACAGCGGACGTATGAGCGGCGCGAGGACCGGTTCCTGAACCTGATCATGGAAAAGGTGTCCGCGATCAACGACCGTACGTGCCTCCGAGACCAACGGCATGGCGGAACGTTTTACACGCGGAAGCGGCTATTGACGGTTGATGCGCTCAAGGGGCGAGAAGGCTGAGTAAGAAAGAGGGATATAGGAGGCGCAAGGCCTCACACGGCGTGGAGCCGAATTTTGTCCCTCCTCTATGTAGATTGTACCATTATATTTAGATTAATTATATTGTATCTAGATCCGCTACACTTCGCGGTTTTCGGCGATCGGCATTGCGGGCGACTCCGGCCAGCCATATGTTACCGGCCGCCTTCGCATCCCGCTCCGCGCGCACGCGCCATGAGATTCTGCTATCCGTTCAATCCAGGTACCGGCATTCAAAGCGCGTATATCTCCCCAAACTTCGTCCGCAAGTACTCCACGTAGTACCGCGAAGTTAGCGGCTCGCCCGTCGCCCTCTGGACCAGTTCGCCGGGCAGGTAGCGGCGGCCCTGGCGGTGGATGTTGGCGCGGAGCCACTCCAGCAGCTCTGCGAAGGCGCCGCGGCGGACCTGCTCCTCGATGTCCGGGACGGCCTTGCGGATCGCGTTCCACAGTTGGCCGGAGACCAGGTTGCCGATCGAGTAGGTCGGGAAGTAGCCGACCAGCCCCTCGGACCAGTGCACGTCCTGCAGCACGCCCTCCGCATCGCTGGGCGGCGTCAGGCCGAAGTAGGCCTCCATCTTGGCATTCCACGCATCGGGCAGATCCTTCACGGCCAGCTCGCCTGTGAGCAGAGCGCACTCCAGCTCGAACCGCAGCATGATGTGCAGGTTGTAGGTGACCTCGTCCGCCTCCACGCGGATGAACGACGGGCGGACGGCGTTGACGGCGCGATAGAGCCGCTCCGCGGATTCGCCCGCGAGCGGCTCCGGAAACGCGGCCTGCAGCTTCGGAAAAACGTGCTCACAGTAGGCCCGGCTGCGCCCCACCAGGTTCTCCCAGAGGCGGGACTGGCTCTCGTGGATGCCGAGCGAGCATCCGGCTCCCAACGGCGTGCCGTCGTACTGCGGCGGATAGCCCTGCTCGTAGAGGCCGTGGCCCGTCTCGTGAAGCGTGGCGTAGAGCGCCTGGCCGAGATAGTCCGGATCGAAGCGCGTGGTGATCCGGACGTCGTCGCGGTTGAAGCCGCTGCAGAACGGGTGCGCGGCCTCATCCTGCCGCCCGCGGCGAAGATCGAATCCGAACTCTGCGGCGAGGCTGAGGGTGAGCGTCCGCTGGACATCGACCGGGTAGGTTCGGTGCAGCAGCGCGGCGTCAACGGGCGCGCTGCTCTCGCCGATCGCGTGCGTAAGCTCCACCAGCGCGGGCCTCAGCTCCGCGAACGTCCTCGCCACGTCGGCCTGCTTCATGCCAGGCTCGTAGACGTCCAGCAGCGCGTCGTAGATGTGCTCCGTGTAGCCCAGACACTCGGCTCGCCGGCGCGTCAGCTCCATCATCTTCTCGAGCGCGGGCGCGAAGGCCGTGAAGTCGCTCGCCTTCCGGGCCTGCACCCAGACGCTGTGGCTTATGGCCCGGTGGCGCGACATCTCGGCGACCAGGTCGGACGGAACCTTCGTCTCGCGGTCGAAATCGCGGCGCGCCGCGGCGACCATCCTGACGGCGTCGCTCTCCGGATCCTCGCCTGCCGTGGCCCTCTCCGCGCCGCTCAGCAGCGCCTCCGTCTCGGGGCCAACCAGCATGTCGTGGATCAGCCGGTAGAGGACCGCGGACTGCTCGCCGCGCCCGACGGCGGCGCCGGGCGGCATGTACGTCTGCTGGTCCCAGCCGAGCAGGCCCGCAACCTCCGACAGCCTCTTGATCTGCGCCATGCGGCGAGTAAACTGGTCGAGTGCGTCGCTCATCGTCTCTCCCCGAACTTGATCCTCCATTGTAGCACCTATGGCGACCGTCCGACCCCCTTGTCACCCGGGCCTCCGGGCGTCGCGCCAAGGCGAGAGATCACGGTTGAGACTCGCGGGCGTCCATTGCAACAAGAGCTGACGTGCAGCCGGATTGCCAAACCGGCGTTGGGCGTGGGCCGCGGGCGGTATAATTTCCTGGTGAGCTACACACAGACCTCCTCGTCTTTCCGCGGGCCCGCGGCGCAAATACGGGCACTGTTCCTAGACATCGACGGCACGCTTGCCGGCGCGGACGGGACCATCTCGCCAGGCGTCATCGATGCGGTTCGCCGGGTGCGCGCGCACGGCTGTGAGGTGGTCCTGTGCACGGGGCGCACGCGCTACCGCACTGTCCCGATCGCGGAGCGGCTTGGGCCGCCGCTCGGCTACGCGGTCACATCGAACGGCGGCGTGCTCTCGCACCTTGGCACCGGTCGGATACTCTACCGTCGGCTGCTCCCGGTCCCGATCGCGCTCGAAGTGATCCGGACACTGCGAAACGCCGGCGCGGAGCCGTTCGTCTACGAAGACTCGGACGTGCCGGGCGCCGAGGGGGCGCGCGTGCTCTACCATCCGGACGCGGCCGCAGTGGCGCACGGCCACGCGGACGAGCGTTACAGCGCGCACCCGGAGCTGATGACCGATCTGCCCTTCCAGCCGGTATCCGTCAGTACTTACGGCAGGCCAGAGGTGATCCGGCCGCTCGCGGCGCTCCTGCGCGAACGCCTGGCGTCCGACCTGAGCATCGTCCAGTCCGGCACGGAGCACGCCTGGGGTGTCGAGATCTACGTGAGCGGGATCAGCAAGCGGACCGGGCTGGAGATCCTCGCGGCGCGGCTGGAGGTGGACCGCACCGAGGTAATGGCGATCGGCGACCACATCAACGATATTGAGATGATCGAGTGGGCCGGCCTGGGAGTCGCAATGGGCAACGCGCAGGCGGAGGTGTTGGCGGTAGCGGATTCCGTCACGGAGAGTATCGC
>DATGJU010000263.1:0-2129 GCA_035295045.1 Chthonomonadaceae bacterium | reverse complement strand
CGCGGCTGCCGCGATTCGAAGGGAGCCGGATCGGAGGAGCGCGCAGGCGCCGGCGGCTCCGCCGACTCGACC
Source organism: Chthonomonadaceae bacterium (assembly GCA_035295045.1). Classification (GTDB taxonomy): domain Bacteria; phylum Armatimonadota; class Chthonomonadetes; order Chthonomonadales; family Chthonomonadaceae; genus DATGJU01. The sequence goes on along the minus strand of DATGJU010000263.1, from coordinate 2,057 downwards.
GCCGCCCGCTTCGTACCCATCGTGACCGACCTCTGGCGCACCACGCAGCCGATTATCCGCTACCGAATGAATGATATTGTCAGCCTGGAGCCGAACGAGTGTCCGTGCGGTTCCGGGTTTCGCGTCCTTTCGGCGGTCGAGGGACGGTGCGACGACGTATTCTACTTCGCCGCCCTGTCCGGCGGGATCCGCCCGTTCTTTCCAGATACGATCCGGCGGATGGCGCTGCTCGCGAGCGATGCGATTCAGGACTACGAGGCGGTCCAAACGCAGATCGGCGCGCTGCGCCTGCACCTGGCGACGTCGCCGGAGGCCTTCGACGCGGCAGCAGGCGCGGTCCGCCGCACGGTGCTGGAGACGATGGCGCGGTATGGCTGCGCCGTGCCGCTCCTGACGATCGAGCGCGGCGTGCCCGCGCGCCCGCCTGGAGAAAAGCGCCGCCGCGTCCGCCGCGAGCGCGCGGCCGGCTGAGCGGGTCTCATTTGGCCGATAGGCTTATCAGGTCCGCCGGAGCCTCGCGCCAGCGGGTCGGCGTGCTCCACGACAAGAGAGGTTTCCATGCTCAATGCGCGCATCGCCGGGCTGGGAAGCTGTCTGCCGGCGCATGTTGTGCCGAGCGACGAGCTGGAGCGTGCGTGGGGCCTTCCGGATGGCTGGATCGTTCGGGCCGCCGGCGTGCGCGAGCGGCGGTACGCTTCCGGCGAATCGACCGTCGGAATGGCTGCGGACGCGGCGCGCCAGGCGATCGCCCACAGCGGGATCTCGCCCGGCGAGATCGACCTGATCATCGGCGCGTCGATCACGCCTCAGCAGGCGGTACCCAGCACATCTGTGTTTGTTCAGTACGCGCTGGAGCTTTGCGCCGGACATTGCCCGTGCTTCGACCTGAACGCGACCTGCCTGAGCTTCCTGCACGCGCTGCATGTCGCCGCACAGTTCGTTCATGCCGGGGCGCACAGGAACGTGCTCGTTTTCAGCAGTGAAATCCAGAGTATCTCGCTCAATCCGAAGGAGCCGGCCAGCGCCGTCCTTTTCGGAGACGGCGCGGCCGCGGCGATCGTTTCCGCGCCGGCGCGCGGCGACGCATCGTGCATCTGGGGCGCGCAGTTCGCTACCGACAGCTCCGGGGCCGCCGACATCCGGTACGCCGGCTGCGGATCGCTGCACCCGCCGAACGATCCCGCGACAACTCGGGAGATGCAGATGTTCTCGATGAACGGGCCAGCGGTCTACCGGATGGCGCTCAAACGCCTTCCGGCCTTCATCGACCGGTTTTTCGACCGGCTGGACTGGACGCGGGAGAGCGTGGATGCGGTGGTGCCGCACCAGGCCAGCGCGCATGGGCTGCGCATGCTGACGGAGGCGCTGGGCTTCCGGCCGGAGCAGATTCTGTCCAACCTGGAGGAGCGGGGCAACTGCAGCGCGGCCTCGATACCGCTGCTGCTCTCCGAGGCCGTCCATGCCCGCCGGATCCGCCGCGGTGATCGCATCCTTCTGGCGGGCACCGGCGCCGGCTTCTCTATGGGGATCGTCGGGCTGACGTTCTAACCGGATTCGCCTAAGGTACAATAGAGCCGCAATCGTTACACTCGATCAGGAAGCGGGCATTTGTACCAGGGAATTATTGAGCGCTACCGGGCCTGGCTGCCCGTCTCCGATTCGACGCCGATCGTGTCGCTGTGCGAGGGAGCGACGCCCCTCATCGCGCTGCCGCGGCTGGCACGGGCGATATCGCCGCACCTTACGATTTACGCCAAGTTCGAGGGACTGAACCCGACGGCCTCGTTCAAGGACCGCGGCATGACGATGGCGGTGACGAGGGCGGTTGAGGCCGGCCAGCGGACCGTAATGTGCGCATCCACCGGCAACACGTCGGCATCGGCGGCGGCCTACGCGGCGCGCGCGGGCATGGACTGCTACGTGCTCGTGCCGGACGGCAAGATCTCGCTGGGCAAGCTGTCTCAGGCGCTCGCGCACGGCGCACGGGTGATCGCGCTGCAGGGCAACTTCGATGAGGCGCTGCGACTCGTGCGGGACATCTGCGCGACGCATCCGAT
>DATGJU010000262.1:0-4649 GCA_035295045.1 Chthonomonadaceae bacterium | reverse complement strand
CCGTGGCCGATTGGCTCGCGGCAAACCGGACGCCGGAGGCGGTGGTGCTCAAACCGGAAGGCGATATCTTCTACCGCGGACGGATCGACGACAACCAGGACCGCACAAGGGTCGTGCACAGCGACCTGCGCGAGGCAATCGACGCGGCGCTGGCCGGCAAGCCTATTATGCACCCCCGCACGCTCTCGTTCGGCTGCGCGATCTTCCGCGATGCGGCGAGGCCTGCGGCGGTCGGCGGCGCATCCAGGGTGACGTTTACCCACGACATCGCGCCGATCCTGAATCAGAACTGCGTCGTCTGCCACCGCGCCGGCGAATCGGCGCCCTTCGCCCTCCAGACCTATCAGCAGGCGCGCACCTGGGCCGGAGCGCTCAAGGAGTACACCGCGCGCCGCATTATGCCGCCCTGGAAGGCCCTACCGGGCGCTGGCGAGTTCCATGATGCGCGCGTGCTGAGCGACGCCGATATCGCCCGTATCGCGAAGTGGGCTGACTCCGGCGCGCCGCAGGGTGACCCCAAGGAGCTGCCGGCAGCGCCGCGCTTCCCCGATCCGTCCGCCTGGGCGCTGGGCAAGCCGGACATGGTGGTCCAGCCGCCGCGGCCGTACCATCTGGCGGCGGAAGGGCCGGACGTCTATCGCAACTTCGTGCTTCCAGTCGACTTCGACCAGGACCGCCTGGTATCGGCTATGGAGTTCAAGCCTGGCAACCGCGCGGTCGTCCATCACGTCGTGCTCTACATTGACACCTCCGGCAACTCGGCAAAGCTAGACGGCAAAGAGACGGAGCCGGGCTACACCGTACCGGGCACTGGAATCGGCACCCTGACGGCAGACTGGGGCGAGGTCTGGGTGCCCGGGCGAACGCCGCGCCTCCTGCCGCCGGGCGTCGCGATCAAGATTCCCAAGGGGTCGAAGCTGGTGATGCAGGTCCACTACCACAAGAACGGGGCGATCCAGGAAGACACGACCAAGCTGGCGATCTACTTTGCGAAGGGCAAGGTCCAGCAAATGATGCGGACATTCCCGCTGGTGAACCCGCGGATCGCGCTCAAACCGGGCGAGGCCGGCCAGCGGATGCACATCGGCGTTACGCTGCCGGTAGCAGCCCATCTGTGCACGATCTTCCCGCACATGCACCTGCTCGGCCGTGAGATGCGCGCGACCGCAACCTTCCCGGATGGAAAGAAGCTGCCCCTTATCGACGTCAACGACTGGGACTTCAACTGGCAGGAGACCTACGCGTACAAGGAGCCGGTCGCGCTCCCCAAGGGTACGAAAGTCGATATCGAGGCCGTCTACGATAACTCGGACGCAAATCCGCGCCAGAGCAATCATCCGGCGAAGCTGGTGACGTGGGGCGAGCAGACGACCGACGAGATGTGCGTCTGCGTCCTGGGCTTCACCGTCGACGGCGAGAAGCTGGACCTGGACGCCGACGCCCTGCGCGGCGGGATTTAGGCGCGACCCTGCCGGCGCGGCCGCTGCGCCGGCAAGGTTGCACACGGCGCAACTAGGGGACACCCGATGTCTGTCGAAACAGTTCCAGAACGGCCTGCTGCGGCAGGCGCACCCGAGCTTCGATCTGCGCGATTGGCCGATTACTTTGCGCTTGAACGGTCTTCCGACGTGCGACACGAGTTCCTGGACGGCGAAATCCTGGCGATGGCCGGTGAGACGCCGGTGCACAACCGTATCGCAAAGAATATCTGCATCCTGCTGGACGCCAGATTTGGCGATCGCCGATATGACGTGTTCATCGAGGGCATCCGGACGCGCGTGACGGAGACCCGATATCGCTATCCGGACATCGCAGCGCTGTGCGGCGAAGCGCTGTTCGATAAGGAGCGGCCGCCATCACTGCTCAATCCCTCGGTCATTTTCGAGGTTCTCTCCCCATCGACCGAGGACGTGGATTCCGGAGTAAAGTTCGAGGAGTATCGGCGGCTCGACACAGTAACGGACTATGTGACGGTGGCTCAGGACCGCGTGGAGGTCGCCCACTACGCGCGGCAATCGACGCACCGGTGGACCGTCACGATACACGAAGCGATCGGCGACACGATCGCCCTGGCGGCGCTGGACGTGACCATCACGCTGGGCGATATCTATCGTAAGATCGACTTTTCAGCTCCGACCGCCGCTAGTCCGGCGCCACCCGCCGAATAGGCGGCGACAAGCCGCGGTCACATCCGCGCCAATCGCTTACGCGAGGATCTCGTCGACGACGTTGCCGGCGACGTCCGTGAGGCGGAAGTCGCGGCCCTGGAAGCGGTAGGTCAGCCGCTTGTGGTCAATGCCGATCAGCTTCAGGATGGTCGCGTGCAGGTCGTTGACGTGCACCACGTTCTCGACGGCGTTGTAGCCGAACTCGTCGGTCGCGCCGTAGGTCAGGCCGCCCTTCACACCTCCGCCGGCCATCCAGACCGAAAACGCCTTCATATGGTGGTCGCGGCCGTCGCCCTGCCCCATAGGCGTCCGGCCGAACTCGCCGTTCCAGATTACGAGCGTATCGTCGAGCATGCCGCGCGCCTTCAGGTCGGTCAGCAGCGCGTACATCCCGCGGTCGACCTCCCGCGCGGTCCCGGCCACGTGTACTTTGATCGATCCGTGGTGGTCCCAGTCGCGATGGTAGAGCTGGATGAAGCGTACGCCCCGCTCGGCCAGCCGCCGCGCCAGCAGGCAGTTCGCGGCGAAGCTGCCGTCTCCACCCTGCGTGCCGTACAGGTCCAGAATCGCCTTCGGCTCCTTCGAAACATCCATCAGGTCCGGCACGGAGGTCTGCATGCGGAAGGCCAGCTCGTACTGGGCGATCCGCGTCGCGATCTCCGGGTCGGCGGTGATCGCGCCCTCCATCCGGTTCAGCTCCGCGACGGAATCGACCACGTCCTTCTGGCGCTCCGGCGTCACGCCGTCCGGCCGGCGGGCGTACATGACCGGGTCGCCCTGCGAGCGGAACTCAATGCCCTGGTAGCGGCTGGGCAGGAAGCCGCTGTGCCACTGCCGCGCCGAGATGGGCTGGGCCTGGCCGAATTTACCAGTCGAGACGAGCACCACGAAGCCCGGCAGATCCCGGCTCTCCGAGCCGAGGCCGTAGACCAGCCAGGACCCCATGGACGGGCGGCCGGAGATCAACGTTCCGGTGTTCATGAAGGTATGCGCCGGATCGTGGTTGATTGCCTCCGTGTGCAGCGAGCGGACGATGCACAGCTCGTCCGCGACCTGTCCGAGCAGCGGGAATATCTCTGAAATCTCCTGGCCCGACTTGCCGCACCGTACGAATCCGTGCTGCGGCGCGAAGCACTTGAGCTTCGCGCCCTGGAGCTGCGCGATCGGCTGGCCCTTCGTCAGCGACTCGGGCATCGGCTGGCCGTGCATCTCGGCCAGCTTCGGCTTGTGGTCGAACGTCTCCAGGTGCGACGGCCCGCCGGCCATGTAGAGCTGGATGATACGCTTGACCTTCGGCGGATAGTGGCGAGGCACGATCACGCCGTGCGCGCCGACGGGCGCGGCAAGCGCCGCCTGTGGATCGAGCAGGCTCCAGAGCGCCGCCGTCCCGAGCGTGGCGCCCGCCCTGCAGAGAAAGGCGCGGCGGTTCACGGAGTCCTGGGGGCTGGTTTCGTTCAACTTCACGTTTTGCTCCGGCTGTTCAGGCTTTCAGGTGTGCGGGTATTCAGGAAAATGCGTTGGCGCGCCGCTAGGTTCGCCAGGTCCAGGGCGTTCGAGTTTTCGCGATGACCGGCGCCGGCAGGCAAGCGCCCCTGAATACCTGAACACCGAACACCTTAACACCCCGAACCCTGTCAGTTCCTCGTTATCGTCTCGTGCAGGTTCAGCACGACGCGGCAGACGCTGGACCAGGCGGCGAGGTCGCTGTCCGCCAGGCCGGCGGGGCGGTACTCGCCCACGGTCAGCGCGGCGGCCGCGTCCCTCGGCGAGGCGTCGTATTGCGCCTTGTGCTGCTGGTATAGCCCGAGCAAGACGCGTGACTCGGCGGCCGTCGGTTCGCGCTGAAGCGCATCGTGGAATACGGCGGACAGCCGTGCCGCCGGCTCCGGTCCCGCTTCGCGCAGGACGCGCGCGGCCAGGGCGCGGGCCGCCTCCACGTAAGTCGGATCGTTGAGCAGGACCAGCGCCTGCTGCGGCGTGTTCGAGACCGCGCGAGCCGAGCAGCACTCCTCGCGCGTCGGCGCGTCGAAGGCCAGCAGGCTGGGCTGGAGATAGGTGCGGCACCAGTAGGTATAGACCCCCCGCCGATACTGGTCCGGCCCCTTGTCTGCTGTCCAGGTCCGCATCGGAAAGTTGAGATACTCCCAATAGCGCGCCGGCTGGTAGGGCCGCGCGCTCGGACCGCCCGTCCGGTTGACAAGCAGGCCGCTCACGGCCAGCGCGTTGTCCCGCACGAACTCCGCGTCCAGCCGCTTTCGTCCCTGCCGGCCGAACAGGTCGTTCGCCGGATCGCGTTTGGCGAGCGTAGCCGTGGGCACGGACGATCGGCGATAGGCCGCGGATGAGACGATCTGCCGTATGAGCCGCTTTGTATCCCATCCGTGATCCCTGTAGTCCGCGGCAAGCCAGTCGAGCAGCTCCGGCTGGCTCGGCGGAACGCCCTGCGCGCCAAAGTCCTCCATGCTGGGGCTGATGCCGCGG
>DATGJU010000261.1:0-8198 GCA_035295045.1 Chthonomonadaceae bacterium | reverse complement strand
CCAATCGCTGGGCGAGCTCGGCGATCCCGGAGCGGCTACGTCGCTCGTGCCGCTGCTTGCGGACGGCTCCGCGCGCGTGCGGCTCAAGGCAGCGACGGCGCTCGGATCATTGCGCGACCGCGGGACCGCGACGGCGGTGCTGCCGCTGCTGCGCGATAGCGACCGGAATGTGCGGCGCAGTGCGGCGCTGGCCTTGGCGCGGATCGGCAATCCTTCCGTGGCGCCGCGGCTGATGGAGATCGTGGGGAAGACAGGGCCCGCCGATCCGGAGGGCCTGCGATTCTACGCGGCGTTCGCCCTCGGGGCGCTTGGAGATCGTCGCGCCGTGCCGGTGCTGATCGGCGGGCTGACCGACCGGGACCCGGAGGTTCGCGTTGCGGCGGCGACCGCGCTAAGCCAGCTGCGCGACCCGTCCGCCGTGCCGGGGCTGATTGCGGGATTGAAGGACCAATCGGACTTGATGCGCTGGACCTGCGCACAGGCCCTGGGCAACATTCGCGATCGGCGCGCGGTCCTGGCGCTGATTCGCGGCCTGAAGGATCCGAACGAGGATGTGCGCGAGCAGTCTGCCAAGGCGCTCGGCAAGATCCGCGATCCGGCGGCGGTTGACGCGCTTATGGCGTCTTTCGCGGACTCGGACGAGGCGATCCCGAAGGCGGCGGTGCTGGCGCTGGGCCGAATCGGCGATCGCCGCGCGCTCCCCGCGGTGCGCAAATTGTTGACGCATAAGGACGCCAGCGTCCGGGAGGCCGCAGCGGAGGTCGTCAGGGCGCTCGATGGGCAGCGATGAGAGGCCGTGGTCCGGCCTCCATTCCGCGACAGACACGGGACGGATTCGACCCGAGCACCCGCATTCCGCGGGGCCCGTCGGATCGGGCAGCCTGATTCTATGTCGGCGAAGGATGTGAACCGATGAATTGGGGGAAATGGGCGCGTGTAGGCGTGAAGTGTACGGTTGCGGCTGCTTGTGTGCTTGCGCCCGTTGTGGCCGGAGCGCAGGACGGACCGGCAAAGCCGCCGAAGAGCTCGTACTCGACCCGTCCGAAGCCGGCAAGCCGGACGCCGGAGGCGGCGCGCCATGCTTCGGACGAGGAGCTGGTGGACGCGATCGTCGGCGATTCGATAAACCAGCTCTGGGTACAGTCGGACCGGCATTTCCATCTCGGCGAGCACAACCATTGTATTAACTTGAGCAAGATCATCGTTCAGGGCGATCCGCACAATATGGAGGCCTACGCATCGGGGGCGTGGCTGCTCTGGAGCCACAAGCGCAATCCGGAGGCGGAGGCGCTGCTCCAGGACGGGATCGATGCAAATCCGGACACGTACTACATGTACGACGAGATGGGCCAGTACTGGCTGTTCGACCGGAGGAATCCGAAGGCCGCCATCCCATTCTTCGAGAAGGCGGTGAAGTACGACTGCCCATTCATGAGCTGGAACAGTCTCGCCAACTGCTACGAGAAGACCGGCCAATGGGAGAAGGCGGTGGCCGCCTGGGAGAAGGCAACGCTCTATCCGAAGGATCTCGTTGCGTTGCGGCGCTTGAAGCAGGCGCGCACGGCACTCGAGAAGCAGCAGGGCGGCAAGTAGAGGACGATTCATTCCATGAGCCTGATTGTTCAACTGCTCGTCTGGGTAATATACGCCCTGATCACCCTCACGGTAATCGAGGTGGTCTTCTCGTACATGTTCGCGTTCCGCAGCGGACTGTCGCCCTACCACCCCGCCGTGAGGATCGTTCGGTCGATCGTTAATCCGATGCTGGACCCGATTCGGCGCCTGCTGCCGCCCAGCCGGACGGGCAACCTGGACTTCTCGCCGATGATCCTGATCATGGTCCTATCCCTCATCCGGTCGCTCCTTATCAGGGCCTTCTGAAGCACACTCCGATCAGAGACATCCCATCGTTGCAAAGCGACCGAAGCATATCCATTCCTCCGCTTCCGCCCCTTCCCGGCGCGCCTTCGCCGCCACCTCGGCGAGCGATCTCTACCTGGGTCATCTCGACGCTGATCGTCGGCATGCTGGCCTTCGTGCTCTACGACCATTTCCAGCAGGACCATAACGGTCGCGCGGAAGACATTTCGGACCTGGCGCAGGGCGAGCGGACTGCAGTGATTGCCACCAAGGAGGCCTTCGTGGCCGCCTACGGCAACGCACCGTTCCGCGCTTCCACGGTCAATACCGTGCGGGATCCGGCGCCGCCTATCCGGGGGGGCGCGCGGCCGATCCTGCCGCCGATTGCCGGACCGACCGGAGTGCCGGCGCCGATCGTGGACAGCGGTCCCGTCGCGCCCGGATTCAGCGGCCCCGTGGCGCCGCCCTCGCTGGCGCCGCGCGGTGGGTTCGGGCCGGCAGCCGGCGGCTTCGGCCCGCCGCGCCGAATGCCGGCCGGCGCCGGCCCGCCGGGACTCGGCGCCCCGCAGAGTGGCGAGCCACCGGCCGTTGCGCCGCCACAGCATACCGGCCCGCCCGGTTTCGGCACGCGGCCTCCAGGCTTCGGCATGCCGCGGAGCGGCCGGCCAGGTCCAGGACGGCGATTCGGCCCGCGTCGGTTCGGCTCGGGCAAGCCGGCAGAGGGAGCAGGAGCGGACTCCAGCGGTTCCGCGGGAGCCCGCACGGACCTGGCGTCCGCCGCGATCGGCTACTGGCGCGCCGTCACCGCGCTGCCGTCGGCGCCGCCCGCGGCGTGGCGGCGGCTCGGCGTTACGCTATTCCTGTTCGGCAAGCCGGGCGGTATGGCCGCGCTCGACCGCGCGACACAGCCCTCCGCAAGGCCGGCCGGGGGGTCGCCGCCACGCGCGAAGTCGGCGGCGCGGCGCCGCCTGGTCGAGCACGCGCCGCTGCCGGCGGTCGACGAGCGCGCCCTCTGGCAAACGCTCTACGGTCCGACCGGTCCGCAGGCTGCGGACGTGCCCGCGCTGAGGGTGAAGCTGGCGAAGCTGGAGCTTGGCTGGTTCGAGGATGTGGCGGCAGCGCAGCTTTACGAGCGGGCCGGAATGCACGCGGATGCCGTGCGGGCAGTGGGCCGCGCGCGATCATCCGCGGCTGCGATGGGCGCCGTTATCGGCTTCGACGTGCTCCTGGCCGGCTCCGGCCTAATCCTGCTGCTAGGCGGATTCGTGGTGTGGCTCGTTCGTCTTGCATCGGCGCAAGGCGCGCGGCCTTCGACTGGCCGAGATGGGGCGCAGTGGACCGTGTCGGAATCCTATCTGCAGCCGCAGTCCGGCATGATGCTTCCGCTGGTAGGGCGCGTGGAAGAGGGGCGGCGCCAGGGACTCATGGCCGGCGCCTTTTCACAGCGCGCGCGGCTGGCGGCATTCGCGGTCTACTACGGCTCCTTCCTGCTGGTGGGATGGGCGCTGCAGTTCGCCTTGCCGCTGATTGCAAGGCTGTCCGAGACGGAGGCATTGCGCGCGACCCTTTTGATCGACCTGCTGGCCTACGCGCCGGTGGTCGCGGCGGCGCTCTTTGCGCTCAAGCGGCTCGGGGAGAACGAGGCCGGCAGGCCGATCGGCTGGCGCGACACACTCGCCGCCCTCGGCTTTCGGACCGACGCCGTGGGTCGCGACGTATCGACCGCGGTCATCGGTTACGCGATGCTGACGCCCATACTGCTCGTCGCCATGGAGATCTCCTACAGGCTGTTCAAGAACTTCCACACGCCCGTGCATGGCGTCGAGCTGATTATCCTGGACACCGAGGATTTGCCGGTCCGAATGCTCCTGGCATTCCAGGCGGTCGTAGCGGCGCCGATTGTCGAGGAGATGATGTTTCGGGGCGTGCTCTTCCCCGGATTGCGTCAGCGGTGGGGGCTTGTAGGAGGCGCGGCGCTGTCCGCAGCCCTGTTCGCACTCTCGCACAACACACTGCCGGGCGGCTTCCTGCAGTTGTGGTCCCTCGGATTCGCCTTCGCGCTCGTCGCCAATCGCAACCGGTCCATCCTGCCCAACATCCTGATGCACGGGATCCACAACGGCCTGGTTACCGCGCTGATGTTCACTGTCTTCTCGCGTTAGCAGTCGGACCGACCGCGCCTCAGACGGAGGCGTCGGGCCAGCCCGCTGCGCCGATAAGCGGTACGAACGCGCAGGGGCCGTGATTGCGGACCAACACGGAGCCATCCGCCCCTTTCGTTACTACCGTGAGCGTCTGCTCGGTCCTCCCGCCCACCGGAATTACGAGAACGCCGCCCGGCGCGAGCTGCTCGACAAGCGCGTCCGGAACTTCGTGTCCGCCCGCGGCGACCAGGATGCGATCGTAAGGCGCGCCTGGCGGCCAGCCCAGCGAGCCGTCGCCCGTAACCACCTCGACATTCCCTATTCCAACGTCTCGCAGTGCGGCCGCGGCAGATTCGGCCAACTCCGGCAGGCGCTCGACGGCGACTACCCGCGCCGCGAGACGGCCGAGGACGGCCGCCTGGTAGCCGGAACCGGCCCCGACTTCGAGGACGCGTTCCGGTCCCTCCAGGCGCGCCGCCTCGAGCATCAAGGCGACCATGAGCGGCTGCGAGATCGTCTGGCCGCACGCCAGCGGCAGCGGCCTGTTATCGTAGGCGAAGGCGCGCTCGCACTCCGGCACGAACCGGTGCCGGGGGACTGCGCGCATTGCTGCCAGCACACGCGCATCGCGCACCTCGAGCCGGATCTGCTGGTCGACCATCCGCTCGCGCAGGACGCGGTACCGCTCTTCTTCCATGACCGTTAGAATGCGCTCCGTTCGCGCTTTCGTGCGTAAACCTGCTCGGCGTTCATTCGGTCCACACCGCACCCGCCGTCAGAATCGATCCACGGCACGCCAGCCCAAGCAATTATGTGAAGCATTATGATCACGCTTGGCGGCCGCCTCTCGTGGTTGGGAGCCATCGCATGTCGGTTGTCTGTCGCTATCGTTCGGCGGCGTCGGCTCGGCGGACCGCCTGGACGAAGGCGCGCAGCTTTGCATGGTCCTTGCGGCCCGGCTCCGCCTCGACGCCGGTGGAGACATCGACCGCGTATGGCCGGACGCGGCGAATCGCCTCCCCAACATTGTCTGGTGTCAATCCGCCCGCCAGTATCAGCGGCAGGTCGAAGCGGCGGCGCGCCTCCGCCGCAATCGCCCAGTCGAACGTTTCGCCACTTCCGCCCAGAACCGCCTCGTGGTAGGTATCGAGGAGGATCGCGTCGCAGCCGGCGCATGTCTCGGCGATCTCGTCCAGCTCGCTCGCGGCGGCGATGCGATAGCAGCGGATTCGCCGGATGCGCGCGCCTTCGACCGACCGCGCGGCGCCCGCGTCCGCATAGTATTGATGCGCGTCGAAGGCGCGTGCATCGCTTTCGGCTGCGTTGGACAGGTCGCGCATCACGCCGACCCTCGAGACAAACGGCGGGAGCGCGGCGGCGATCTTGGCTGAATGCTCGGCCGACACGTAGCGCGGCGATCCGGAGACGCGAATAAAGCCCAGCGCGTCCGCGCCGCATCCGATCGCCGCGATGGCGTCCTCCGCGTTGGTGATGCCGCAGATTTTGACTCGTGTGCTCATCCCAGAATCTCCCGGCGCTGAAAAAGAAGGATTCCGATTGCCAGGACACCAATGATGTAGCAGGCGACGTATACGCCGTCCAGGTGGTCGACGTGCAGCGTGGACTGGCCCCAATAGAGGAGCAGGCGCGAAGATTTTAGCGGCGAGTCGATCAGCGGGTTGGTCGCTACTTCGCCCGTGACGCTGCGAACCCACCAGGCGACGTATCCCTGCGGCATGAGCAGGCAGCTCAGTCCCGCGGCGGTGTGCAGCGATGGGACCTCGAAGTGCGTAGCCAGGAAGTTGAAAATGCCGTCGCACCAGGAGATCACGGCGAGGATGAGCGTTAGCGCCGTTCCCAGAACGCGCTGGAACACCGTCGAGAACGTAAGCGTCAGCGTGCAGGATATCACCGCATAGAGGCTTAGGTAGGGACCCGCGGCTATCACGCTCCTGAGATCGACGCCGGTTTGAAGCTGCAGCGATAGCCATACGGCAGCGGTCCATGCAAGCACCGCGATGACCGCAACGAGGTTCAGGCCCAGCCACTTGCCGATGAGGATCTGCCAGCGAGGGACCGGCTTGGCGAGGATTACGGCCAGGAGGCCCGATTCGATCTCTGCGGATACGGCGCCTCCGGCGAGAACCAGTCCGAACAGCATTCCCAGGACGCGGAGGAAGAAGAGGCACATCAGCGTAATCAGGATGCGCGCGGTGCCATACTCTTGATCGAAACGGTCCGCATCCCAGTTGGGCGCGTGAATATCCACCAGAAAGCTCATGCGCGCGCGGATAACAAGCAGCAGCAGCGATAAGCCAAGTACGAGCGCTCCCAGCAGGAGCGCCCCGACGACGGTTCGTTTGCGCCAAGCCTCCTGTAGTGTGAGCCCCGCTATGGTAAAGATCGCCATGCCGCCGGTTTCGCTCCTAATGCGCAGCAGTGCAGGGTCGGCGTCCGGTGCCGATCGCCTACATTGTACTGGCCTGCGGTAGTGGCGTCAAGCCGGACGCCAAAGCGCTTCAGCTACGTCCGGTCGGCTTCGTGTAACCTGCGTCCGTGGCGTCCGTAATGTTCATCGGGAATTTGCGCCGCGATCGGGCCGGCATGCCGGTGAATCGAGCGGAGCGGACGCTAGCGGCAGGATCGTGGATTGCCGGTTGGGTAATCCGTGTCGAGAAGGGTGGACATCAATGAGCGCTGCACAGTGTGGTCGGGAGAGAACGGTGCGGTCGACCGGCGATGCGACGCGACGGACGGCCGGTGCCCGGCATCGCGTAACAATGCTGGCTGCGGCGGCTGCTCTGGCGCTGTTCGCAACGGGCTGCGGTCCTTCCGCCCCGCCGATGTCCCAGGCGCCGCCCATCGCCGTTAGCCAGCCGCAGATGACCACGCCGGTCTCCAACGGATCCGTCTACCAATGGCAGGACGTTCCGGTCAACCAACAGGTGCCGATCACGCGGGCCGTGTTCGATCAGGGCGGCTACCAGTTGTTCGCGCAGACGGGCGAGACGATCGTCGTCCCGTTCGTTAACCAGAACCTGTACGCAATGAAGTTCGGCCAGACCAGCGGGCAGCCCTACTTCGTTAACGCGGGCGGAGCGCCGATCCTCTATCTTCCGCCGGGCGGCTTTCTGGAGAACGCGGCGGCCCAGGGCGCGCGCTGGTATCCGTTCTCGCAGGGCTACAACTACACGCAGCCGGTCTACGTCGGGATTGCGCCGAGCTGGAGCGACTACGTCGGCATGGGCTGGTATCCTGGCATGCACTACTACGGGGGAATGTGGGGCGTGACGCCGTACAACCCTGTCTGGATGCCGGGCTACTACGTCAGCATCGGCGGGGCGCACTACACGAGTTACAATTCGTACCACAGCTACTACACCACGCACACGAACTACGTGCCGATGCGCTCCGTATACACCAACTACGGCGTCCGGTCCACGGGATCGTTCGGCACCGGTAGATCGACCTCGGCGTTCGGGCGGCCATCCGGCGGGACCGGAGCGTTCGGCAACGGGCGCGCTGCTTCCGGCTCGACAGGTTCGTTCGGCCGCGGAGGGGCGAGCGGCGGTTTCGGCTCGGCTCCCACGGGCGGCGGCTTCGGCCGCGGAGCCTCTGGCGGCGGGTTCGCGAGCCCTCGCTCGCAGAGCTCGTTCGGCAGCGGCGGCTCGGGATTCAGCAATACCCCGCGCGCTTCCGGCGGCTCGTTCGGCACCGGCCGGGCGTCCGGCGGTTCATTCAGCAGCGGGCGGTCCGGCGGCTTCGGGGGCGGCGGCCGCAGCACCGGAGGCTCGTTCCGGCGCCGCTGATGCGCCGGCGAGAACGGCTTCGCCGGTCGGCTCGCGCGGATCGCCGGAGCCAGCCGACGTTAGGGTTCGGGCCGCCCGGTAGACACGAGAAGGAGCGACCATGAACAACGTTGTCTTCCAGACGGGAGGCGATTGGGACAGCACCACCCTGCAAAATAACGGCGAGGAGGTGTTGGCGTCCCAGCTCTTCGTGGAGCTGCATGCCGGGCGCGACGATTACGGCGACCCGGACCGCGGCGGAGTGATGGACGGCGGCGAGCTAACCGCCATAATTCGTACGCAGGCCGATCCACAGACCGCGGAGGGAGTCTTTCCCGGACGGCTTGAGATGGTCTTTCCCGGTCACACGGTGCAGATCGAGAACACGCATCCAACGTTCGCGTTC
>DATGJU010000260.1:0-3860 GCA_035295045.1 Chthonomonadaceae bacterium | reverse complement strand
CGCCAGCGTGCTGCGGACGATCTGCTGATCCGGCTGCGCAGCTCGCGAGACGATCACGCAGGGGAGATCGGCGGGATGGCCTTCGCTACGCAGCTGCGCGGCGATGCCGGTGAGGTCGCGCCCGGGCATGTAGACGACGCGCGTCGCGCCGAGCAGCGATGCCGGCTGGAGCGGCGAGCCGGGAGCGTGGTGGCCGGAGGAGAAGCTGATGCTGGAGGCGCTGCGGCGATCCGTCAACGGACGACGCAGAGCAGCGGCGGCGGCAAAGGCGGCGGTGATTCCGGGCACGACTTCGTGCGGGATTCCGGCGGCGCGGAGAGCGTCGATTTCTTCTCCGGCGCGGCCGAAGACGAGCGGATCGCCGGACTTGAGACGGATGACGGAGAGCCCGCGGCGGGCGTAGTCCACCATCATGGCGTCGATCTGCTCCTGGATGATGTTCTTCTTCCCGCAACGTTTGCCTACATTGATGATGAGCGCGCTGGCGGCGTGACTCAGCACGGCCTGCGGGACGAGGTCGTCGTGGAGCACGACGTCGGCGGTGGCGAGCAGGCGCGCCGCCTTGAGCGTGAGCAGTTCGGGATCGCCGGGACCGGCGCCGACGAGGTAAACCGTGCCGGGATTCGCTGCGGTCATGCGTGCACCTCGGCTTTTTGGAGCGCGGCGATTTGTTCGGCGGCGTATTGGCGGGTCGGGCACTCGGGCGAGCTGCACAGGTGCCGCTGAGCCAGCTCATGGAGCAGCAGATTGCGAGCGGGTCCGGCGGGAGCAGCGGCGCGGATTTCGTTGCGCAGCGCGCCCAGTTCGTGCAGCCAGGGACCGAGATCCTGGGGAAGCTGCTCGTCGATTTCGCGGCGCAGGCGCTGGGCGAGGGCGGGGCTTTCTCCCGCGGTGGAGATGGCGATCTGCAGGTCGCCGCGCGCGACCACGGAGCCGAAGTAGAAATCGCAGTTTGGCGGATCGTCGACCGCGTTGCAGAGCACGTTGCGGCGCAGGGCTTCTTCGTAGATGGCATGATTCACGGCGGAGTCGTTGGTCGCGGCGATGACGAGGAAAGCGCCGTCAAGGTCGGATGGCTTAAACGTGCGTTGCCGCCAGGTGAGGGCACCGGCGGCGGCCATATCGAGAATCGCCGGAACGGCGTTCGGCGCGACGACGGTGAGCGCTGCACCTGTGGGGCGTAGGCTCTCAATCTTGGCGAGCGCGACGGTGCCGGCGCCGACAACGAGGACCGGACGGCGTTCGAGACGAAGAAAGACGGGGAGCAGGCTCATCGTCGCTCCTCAGCCTGCCACTTCCGCAGGTACGCGGCCGGTGGGCAGGTCGCGCTCGACGGGCGCCAGGACTTCGCCGGCGAGAGCGGCGCGGATCTCCAGATCGGTGTGGCGAGCGAACCAGGCCCGCAGATTCTCACCGGCTTCGCGTTCGGCGAGATACGCGCGAAGGAGCCGCTCGACGGCTTCCGGCACCAGCGCCGCCGGAGTGCGATAGCCGACGGGCCGCGCCATGCCGGCGTGCTTGCCGACGGAACCGCCGACGAGGAAGTAGTAGGCGTCGGTGAGTTTGCCGTCGTGCTTCACCTTTTTTCCTTCGAGGCCAAGGTCGGCGATCCAGTGCTGGCCGCAGCTGTTGGGGCAGCCGGTGACGTGCAGGCGAAGCTGCTGATCGAATTGCGGAAGGCGTTCATCGAGCTCGTCGACGAGCCAGCGCAGGAAGCCTTTCGTCTCGGTAATGGCCAGCTTGCAGAACTCGGTGCCGGTGCAGGCGATGCCACCGCGCCAGAAAGCCGAAGCTTCGACGCGGAGTCCGATCTGCTGGAGCTCGCGGGCCAGTTCGCCGGCGCGCTGATTCGGAACGTTCAGGAAGAGCAGGTTCTGCATGACGGTAAGGCGGAGTTCGCCACGGTGTCCGGTTTCCGGGCTGCCGAAGCGCTCCGCCAGATCGGCGGCGGCGGCGAACTGATCGCCGGTGAGACGACCGCGGAGAACGCTGGCTCCGACGTAGCTGAGGCCGGGCTGCTTCTGGCGATGAATGCCGGCGTGGTCGCGCAGGATGTCTTCGGGGATCTGCTCTTCGACGCCGGGATCAAGCGCGTAGCCGAGGCGGCGTTCGATTTCAAAGAGGAAGCGGTCGGCGGTCCAGCCCTCTTTGGTGAAGAGGTACTTCATGCGGGCACGGTCGCGGCTCTCGCGCAGCACCAGCTCGTCGCGGAAAATCTCGGTGATGGCGCGGGTGACGGCGAGCGCCTGATCCTCCCGGACGAAAGCGTTGAGGCGAACGGCGAGATGCGGCTCGTTGGAGAGGCCGCCGCCGACGCGCACGGAGTAGCCCACTTCGTCGCCGCGGCGAACGGCGGTGAAGGCGATGTCGTTAATCTCGGGATAATTGCACCAGACGGGGCAGCCGCTGACGGAAATCTTGAACTTGCGCGGCAGATTGTAGAACTCATCGTTGCCGCGCAGCTCGCGGGCGATCTCCAGCGCGAGAGGAGAAGCATCGATCAGCTCATCGTGAGCGATGCCGGCCAGGGGGCATCCGGTGACGTTGCGGACGACGTCGCCGCAGGCGCCGATGTTGGTGAGGCCAACCGACTGCAGCGTCTCGATGATCTCCGGCAAAGACTGAATCGTCAGCCAGTGGAACTGAATGTTCTGGCGGACGGTGATGTCGGCGAGATTGTTGGCGTGGCGGCGGGCGATGTCAGCGAGGACGCGGGCCTGGTCGACGCGCAGGATGCCATTGGGAATGCCGACGCGCATCATGAAGTACTCGGTGGATTTGCCTTCGCCGCCCTTGCCGCCGGTCACGCCGAGGCCATCGCCCTGGGTGTAGATGCCCCACCAGCGGAAGTACGTGCTCCAATCTTCGGGAACCGACGAGCGGCCTTCGCGGGCGAAGCGGCGGATCTCGTCGAGAGCATGCCAGGGGTTCAGCTCGCGCTTGAGGCGTTCGGCTTTCTGCGCTCGCGATTCTTTGGGAGGGGCAATCTCCGCCATGATGTCTCCGTTTCGGCTTGCAGAATTTCGTTGGGAAAAAGCAAAGCCCGCGTCAGCGAGGAGGCTTAACGCGGGCTTATGGGGTGCGACTCTAAGCTTTAGGGCTTACCCACAAGGCCGGCGCAGCGCACAACAACAAGCGCAGCAGAACGCCGGGGTGGGGCACATGGCCATGCATTGATTCTAGTGGAGGATTGGCGGCGCGGTCAATCGATTGAGGGGAAAAAGTGAAGGGGGCGGGGCAAAACGCTGATTTTGCTGCAGGTGATTTTGACTTGAACCAGGGTACCAGTTATAACGAGCTTTCCGGGTTCATTTCCGGATTTGTGGCGTGAGGGCGCGGCGGAGATCGCTTCGCTGGCGTGCTCGCGCAAGGTTAACCGCACTGGGATGTTCGGGAAGGCGGTGAAAGTCCGCCACTGCCCCGCAACTGTAAGCGCGTGTTCCTGCGTCTGGTAACTGCCACCCCAGCGAGCAAGCTCGCCGGGGAACCCGGTTCTGCGATGCGGGAAGAAGCCGGCTGAAATGCCACTGGAACCGGAGGGTTCCGGGAAGGCGGCCGGTTCGTTCGTCGAGGATTCGGCGATCGGCGCGCAAGTCAGGAGACCGGTCCTGGTGACAGAGTCTGCTACTCCGGCGGGCTCAAGAACCGCGTTCCGAGGGGAACGGAGGACCCAATGAAGCATACCGCGCGGCTCCTGCGCCGCATTCTCTGCATTGCATCTTTGCTTGCCGCCGCTGCGGCGGCTCATGCCGTCAGCGTTCACGGGACGGTGACCGATACGCTGGGCGCGCCGATCGCGAACGCCACGGTGGCCCTCGTGCACGACGGAAAGGTGATCGTCTCTGCGAAGACCGGCTATG
>DATGJU010000259.1:0-4263 GCA_035295045.1 Chthonomonadaceae bacterium | reverse complement strand
CGGGCGGGGCGCCATCAGCTCGCCGGTGCGCGGCTGGCGCACGTCGCCGTTCGCGCTTGCATCCAGGATTTCGGGCACGCCGTCATCATTGCCGCCCTTGCCGTGGACCTGCTGCCAGAGCGCTGCGAAGTGGTAGTAGTCGTCCTGCGTGTAGCGCTCCGTCGGATGGTTGTGGCATTTCGCGCAGCCTATTCGGGCGCCAAGAAAGTCCTGCGCAACCATCTCCGCGGTCGGCTCCGCGGCACGGATCCAGCTTCCCTCGCCCGGCTTCTGCGGCGTTCGGCTGACGAAGAAGAAGCCGCCCCGCGACTCCTCAAGCGGGCCGGAGGCGGTGAGGATGGCGGTTACCAGCTTGTCCCAGGGCGTGTTCGCGTTAAACTGCTCGGCGAGCCACTGCTGCATCTCCATCGCGTACTTGCGATGCATGTACTCCCGGCGCAGTACGAACAGGTCGCCGAACTTTAGCGCCCAAATCTCGCCATACTCCGGCCGCCGTAATAGGGATTCGATCAGCTTCGACCGCCGGTCCGGCGACTGGTCCGCCAGGAACGCGCTCGCCTCCTCCGCAGGAGGCAGCGTGCCGATCGCGTCGATATAGGCGCGGCGCAGGAACTCCTGATCGGTGCACAGACCGGACGGCTCGATGTGGAGCTGCTTAAGCTTGGCGTTGACCAGCGTGTCGATGTAGTTATTCGCCGCCTTGAAGGCAGAATCACGAACCGGCTGGCGAAACGGGGCCGTAAATCGCGCGACGGCGAGCTTGTCCATGTAGCGGGCCGTGATCGCAGTCTCGCCCGGGCGCACCAGCGTGGCGAGGCCGTCGTCGGACACCGTCGCGATCGCAACGTCGTTCGCGGCATAGAGCGCGCGTTCCGTCACGTCCTCAGTGTGGCCGTCGGAGAAGGTCGCGCGGACGAGAAGGCGCTGCCTGTCGCCCGCCCGCATCTCGCGATCGCCGGGCAGGATGTCTACCCTCGCCAGCGCCGGGTCCCGGGGGTCCGGCCCCGGCGCGCCCTGGCGAAGCCACGCCAGAAGCAGGCTGTGCTCGCGCGAGCCGCGGACCAGCCGCAGGCCGCCGCGATGGGGCAACTCGCCGAGCGGCTTGCGCAGGAACAGGCTCGCTTCCGGGTTCTCGCGGCTGATCCGGCGGCCGCCGAGAGCCCGCGTGATGGAGGCGAAGTCGATCTCCGGGGCGTAGCCGCGCAGGCTGAGACGGAACCCGCCTTTGCCCTGCGCCGCGCCGTGACAGGCGCCGCTGCTGCAGCCCTGGCGCGAGAGGATCGGCACCACATCGCTGGTGAACGACACGCGGAGCGCCTGCCTGGCGCCGCTCGCCGTCACCGGGATTTTGATTACCGCACCGCGCCACGAAGCTCGGATCCAGCCGCTTCCGTCCCCGGCAGGAACGACCTCCGCACGGCCGTTTAGCGCGGCGACCTTCGGCGTCGCGGAGGCAAAAGCGCACTCGTCGGTCACGTCGCGCCGAGTGCCGTCCGGCAGCACCGCGGTGACTAGGATGTGCTGCACCGCGGCCGGCCCGGCAAGCCGGATCGCGGAAGGCGCAGCCTCGAGGCGGACGGCTTTGCGAGCCGGCGCGGCAAGCGCTGACAAGGGAAGTGCGCAGCATACCGCAACGAACAGCGCCCACCGCTGGAGCGGCGCGGCGCGCCGGT
Source organism: Chthonomonadaceae bacterium (assembly GCA_035295045.1). GTDB lineage: Bacteria > Armatimonadota > Chthonomonadetes > Chthonomonadales > Chthonomonadaceae > DATGJU01. Next base: position 2,590 of record DATGJU010000259.1, on the reverse strand, counting down.
ATGGTCGGCACACTCTATTCAGGAGAGGCGATTTCATCTGTCCGTGTGGCGTCCTGGTCAGCGGCGGAAGGGCCGTCGCGCGTTGCGGCCTCGTTGACTGCGGCGATCGTTGCGCTCCTGCCGGAATCGAGCACATGCAAGTTGTCCGCGGCAGCGTTCGAGCTCACAATCCAGTCGAGAGACTGAAACGGCGCGTCGATCTGGATCCTCGGTACTCGCCCAGCAGCTGGCGACCGCAGGAGCGTCGGTCTTAAGGCGAGGCGCGCCTCAGGGCCGGACCGGGTTTGCATGCACTTGAGATGCGCCAAGACAGTCCGCGCAAACGGATAGGCGTTCTGCTCTAGCTCGTTCTGACGCTCAAGGTAATCCAAGGTTTCACTTCGCGGAGAGTAGGACCAGGTTCGCTTCCCCTCGCCGCAAAGCCGAACCGGTCGGGTCGCCAACCGTGCTCAGCATCTGCAAGAATTGCCATACTGAAGATCGACTGCCGATGGAAGTCGTGCGCTCGCCGACATTATGAATGATTTGTGGCCCTTTTGCACGACCGGAGGAATGGCCCGCGATGGCACCGAATCTATCGCGGACGACCCGGGGGCGGCGAGGCCCATCGGGTCGCGCCGTGATTAAGCCTCTCTTGCATCCGGTCGGCGACGGTTAAGAGCGAGCAGTCCCGCAGGAGCCGTTCCCTGCGGGTTCACCGTGGAGCAGACAGGGCACTTCTGCCGTGGAGATAGCATGCGGACCGTAACATTGATACCCGGAGATGGAATTGGGCCGGAGGTGACCGAAGCCGCCGTGAGGGTGGTCGCGGCGACCGGCGCCGCCGTGGAGTGGGAGCGGCTGGACGCTGGCGCCGAGGTGGTCAGCAAGTATGGCACTCCGGTGCCGGACGAGGTGGTGAACTCGATCCTGCGCAACCAGGTCGCGCTCAAAGGGCCGATCGCAACTCCGATCGGCACGGGATTCGCAAGTGCGAACGTCGCGCTCCGGAAGCGGCTCAACCTGTACGCCAACGTGCGCCCGGCGCGGACGCTCAAGGGCGTGAAGTCCCGCTACGACAACGTGGACCTGATCGTGATCCGCGAGAACTCGGAGGACCTGTACGCCGGGCTGGAGCATATCGTCGTTCCAGGAGTGGTCGAAAGCCTGAAGATCATCACTGAAAACGCCTGCCTGCGCATCGGGCGCTACGCGTTCGAGTACGCCCGGAAGAACGGCAGGAAGAAGGTCACGGCGGTCCACAAGGCCAACATCATGAAGCTGGCGGACGGCCTCTTCCTCGAATGCGTACGTCGCGCCGGCCGCGAGTATCCGGAGATCGCGTACGAGGAGATGATCGTCGACAACACCTGCATGCAGATGGTGATGCGGCCGGAGCAGTTCGACGTGATGGTGATGGAGAACCTGTACGGCGACATCCTGTCCGACCTTGCGTCGGGCCTCGTCGGCGGGCTCGGCCTGACGGCGTCGGCGAACATCGGCGAGGGCGGCATCGCCATGTACGAGGCGGTACACGGCTCTGCGCCGGACATCGCCGGACGCGACCTGGCCAACCCGATCGCCGTGATCCTCTCCGCGGCGATGCTGCTGGCGCACATCGGCGAAGCGGAGGCCGCCCGGCGGGTCGAGGCCGCGATCCACGCCGTGCTGTCCGAAGGCAAGGCGCTGACCGGCGACCTGGGCGGCAAGGCGAAGACCAGCGAGATGACGGAGGCGATCATCGCGGCGCTGTAGGCCCGGCGCTCCGCGGGGCAGGGCCCAGGGACTGGGGATGCTTCGGGACAGGATGAACAGGATCTACAGGATGGGGTCGGATGGCAAAGCGGTGCGAACCTGGGTTTACGGTTCCCCACCCGTTTGGTAGGGGAATTCTTTTTTCGTTTTGGCAATATGCGGGGGGGTTTGGCGGATAAAGTCAAGAAAGATCGAACCTGATGCTGGGAGCGGACCCTCGCGCAAAGGGCGCAAAGCGGTGCAAAGAGGGTGCTCACACGGAGGCGCGAAGACGCAAAGAGGTGATGCAGGGAGCATTTTTTGCCAAGTTCGCAAAGAGCGCAAAGGTATGCGATGAGGATGCTCGCACGGAGGCGCAAAGATGCAAAGAGCAAGACAAGTGTCGGAGTATTTGGGACGGGATTCGGAGATTCAGAGGGTCGCCGAAGAATATTTTGGAAAAAAGTTGGAATTTGGCGGATTGACCCGTCATGTTTTGCCTTTTTCGACGCCTAGTTATTAGAAGGGTTTGATTCGAGGCGGCGGGAGCGGTTCCTCGCGCAGGCGGTTGCTGGTTCCTAGCTGCTAGTTCCTGGTTCCGGTGGAAGGAGTTTGGCTATGGTGGGAGCGGCGCCTACGATCGGGGGCGGACTGTTTATGGCGGGCATTGGCGGGGGGTATCGCGATCCCTCGACGGACAGCACCGACCCTGCCGGCTCGCCTTCACCCTGCGGTGGCGGGCCGGGCGGTGGGCCAGGCGGCCCAGGACCGGGCAGCGGCGGGAGCGGCGGCGGTCCTGGCGGCGGCGGCGGCGGTGGCGCATACGGGGGCGGCTCCGGCGGTGGGACGTCGGTGTTCCTCGCGGAAGGGATGCCGG
>DATGJU010000258.1:0-6364 GCA_035295045.1 Chthonomonadaceae bacterium | reverse complement strand
AATCATGACTACGGCGTCGGCGCCGGGCGGGAGGGGCGCGCCGGTCATGATGCGGCACGCGGCGCCCGGCGTGATAGCGCATGCGGGCAGCCCGCCGGCCGGTATGTCGCCGACCTCCCGCAGAATGACCGGGTTCGCGGCCGATGCGCCGCGCGTATCGCCGTGGCAAACCGCGTATCCATCCACCGCCGAGTTGTCGAACGATGGCAGGTCGATATCCGCGAACACATCCTCCGCCAGGAATCGGCCCATCGCATCGAGGAGCGGCACGGCCTCCGCCGGCAGCCGCTTCGCCTCGGCCAAGACCTGCTCCAGCGCCTCATCAATTCTCAGCATCGCAACATCCCTCTCGACGCGGCCCGGTTTGCAAGGAGTGGCAGCGGGCGCCCGATCCGGCCTGGCCCGCCCGATCGCGATCGACGGCCGATCGCGCCCCGCAAGTCCCGGCGCAAATGGCACCGCAATGCTGGCTCGTGCCTGGGGCAGCCATCTCGCGACGCCACGCCCGCGCGCGTACCGGGACATTGTGCCAGAATATAGCCGCAACCACGCCGTTTCGCAACACAGTTCTGCCAGCAGGCCCGGCTTGAGCGGGCGCGGCCGGCCGAGCGGCCACCAACCGGCCTTTAGAGCGCGTACGCTCGAGGAGATAAGATGATCGCCCGAAGGTCAGAGGTATGCGCGTCCCGCTCTGCAGGCCGCGCCGTCCGCGGTGCGTCCCCGGCTGGATCCGACCGCGGCCGGCCCCCAGGCCTGGCACTGACAGCGGGACGCGCCGGGACGTCGCGACGCAGCGCGCTGCTCGGGCTTGCCGGCGCGGTTCTGGCGTTCGCGCTGCCGGGCTGCAACGGCTCCTCCAGCGACGCGAACTCGCTGGTCGGCTCGCCTGCCGGCGCCAAGGAGGTCCACTTCAAGACCGCCGACGGCTGGGATATATTCGGCGACATCTACTTGCCGACGGGCGCGTCGAAAGGCGCTGTAATCCTGCTGCACCAGCGAGATGGCGCCGCCTCGGACTGGAAAGCGCTGGCCGCGGCGCTGCGCATCGCGGGTTACACCGCGCTCGCCATCGACCAGCGCGGCGCAGGCAGATCGGTCCAGGGACCGGGTGGCGTCGGCGGCAAGGGCGACAACGCGCCCTGGGAGACCGGGCCGGACATCGAAGCCGCCATCCAGTATCTCTCGGGAAAGGGACCGGTCGCGCTCGTGGGCGCTTCCTACGGGGCGAACAACGCGCTTATCTATGCGGCGGCACACCCCAATCAGGTTAAGTCGCTCGTTCTGTTCTCGCCTGGGGCCGACTACCACGGCCTGGACGCGATTTCGGCCGCCAAGAAGTGGAGCGGACCGATCGAAATCTTCCACGACAAGGGCGACACGATCGCCGGCGATGGGCCGGCCGCCATCGACAAGGCGACGCCTTCCACGGACCACACGCTGGTGCTCACGTCCGGCAGCCGCCACGGAGTCGGGCTGCTGCGTGACGCGCTCACGAATGCGAACGCCAGTCCCGTGGCGTTCCTGCAGCGGACGCTGAAGTAGGCAGCGGAGTGCCGGGCGCGGAGATGCCGCAGTCTGCGTTCGCCGGCTAGCGCGTATGGCAATTCTCGAGGCCGCACCGGGCCGAAGTGTGTACCGAAGCGGAGGGCGAATTGCGCACGGCTACGCTGCTAACGCTTATCGCGATCGTCGGTTTCACAGCGCTGGCGCTACTAAACGCGGTGATGGCGGCTCTGCGGCGCGATTCGCCTTCGACCACGCAGAGGCGCATCGTCCTGGCCGGCTCCTTCGGATTTGCGGCGGCCGGCGCCGCGCTTGCTTCGCACGGGAGCCCGGCCCTCGCTGTGCCGGCTTTCCTGCTCGCCCTCGTCGGAATTGCGTCTTGGCTATACGGCGTGTACCGCGAGTCCCTGCACAATACCACAATGTAACTTCTTGTGGCGCGGAGGGGGCCTGCCGGCCGAGCGAGTCCGTTGGCGCGTGCAAGCGCCTCGCTGCGCCGATGCGCACGCTTCGCGAATGGCGCCCGCGATGCGCCGTCGCTCAGGCCATGTCCCCCGACGGCCACGCGGTCACCTTCTGGACCATGTTCCACATTAGCCGGTCGAGATCGCCGTCCTGGCTGGACCCTGGGCGGCGCGTGTTCGTCAGGGCGGCCCAGCAGAAGCCGCTCCTCGTGCGCACCATGAGCGTGATCGTGCCGGGCAGGCTGCCGTTGTGCCAGTAGTTGCCTGCTGTGTTGACGCTCCAGCCCATGGCGTAGCCTGCATTCGCGGACGAACCGGTCGTCATGACCCGTTCGATGGCGGGCGACAGTATGTCCGGCTTGGTGTCGTAGCCGTCGACGCGGACCAGGAAGCGGACGAGGTCGGTGGGGCTGGCGATCCATCCGCCGTGCGCGTCCATGCGCGCCACCTGCATATTGTAGGGATTCTCGCCGTTCTGGCCGATGTAGACGACCTCTCGCGGCTTGCGCTCGTCGAGCGTATTGCCGGCGATCTCCATGTCGCGGATACCGCATCGGCGAAGCACGTTCTCCTTGACGTATTCGTCGTACTTACTGCCGCCGACCTTTTCTATCACGCGCCCCAGCACACAGTAACCGAAGTTCGAGTAGGCGAAGTTCGTGCCCGGCGCGTGGCGGACCGGCAGGTTATCGATCGTCCACCCGATCAGTTGCGCATGGCCCATCCTCGGGTGCGTGAACATGGGATCGGGATCTGGACCGCTGTTGCTCCAGCCGCCGCAGGTGTGCGTGAGGAGGTGCTCGACGGTGATCTGTTCGACGTACCGCTTATAGGGGGGCGTGCCGTACGCTTCGCCCAGGACGCCGTTCTTTCCGAAAACTGTGTCGCTGAGCCGCAGCTTGCCGCGCTCCGCGAGCCCCATAATGGTCACCGACGTGATTGGCTTCGAAACGCTGGCGATGCGAAATCGATGGGTCGGCGTGGCGCGCTCGGCCTTGTCGTCCGCCGTGCCGAAGGCTTCCGTGTAGACGAGCCGGCCGTCCTTGGCGATGGCGACGGAGAGCGCAGGCACGCCGTATCGGCCCATGAATGCCCGGGCGAGGTCCTGCATGGCGCGCAATTCCGAGGGGATGAAGCCGGTGTCGCGCTGCGCTGCGGCGGGCAGGCCGACGGCGGCCGCCGCGCCGGCGATAAACGTGCGTCGTGGAATCATCGTGGCCTCTCCGGGAGCGTTCTGTGCCGGATGGATTCCACCGAAGCAGGGAAACTCCTGCCTCTCTGCGATGCGACGACTGGATCGTTCGCATTTACGGCCGGTTGGCGGCTGCCTTGATAGCCCGCCGACGGAACTCCAACGCCTTGACTTCGGCGACGAGCCGAGGGTATACTGTTCGGGCTTCTGCGGCGCGTGTCCTGCGCTGCGCCACGCTTGGGTCGTTAGCTCAGTTGGCAGAGCAGCTGACTCTTAATCAGCGGGCCCAGGGTTCAAGTCCCTGACGACCCATTCCCCTCGTCCAGAATAGCTCCTGACAGTCGTTGGCAGTTGCCGCTCACCTGACAAAAACGAGATAGCAGCACGCCTTACGCATCTCACGGCGCGATAGACCGCAATCTGGACAAAGAAACTCCCTCCGCTCGCCGTCCCACCCGGACAGCATGCGAAGGGAGCTTCACCCCGAATCACAGCCTGGCTGCTAGCGCCAGACGCCGCGCTGCGCTACGTGGTCGTGGCCGTGCCGCGCGTGAAGAGGTTCACGACGAAGAGGATCGCGGCGACGACGAGCACCATATGGATCATCCAGCCGCCGAAGTGCAGGATCAACCCGGCAAGCCAGAGCACGAAGAGCACGGTGATTATGGTCCAAAGCAAGTTAGCCATGATCTGTCTCCATTTCACACCCCGATCCACTGACTTTACGCGGACCGGAGCGGTTGTAGGTTAGGCTTAGAATGCGCCTTCGGGGTCGCTGGTGTTCCCGCGTACCCGTCCGACGAATTGTACGATAGACAGATTCGGGCCCCGATATGTTCCCGCGCGTGGCTGGCGGCCGATGACGATAAAGAGTGTCCGTCAGCACGCAAGCAACTACTCGCGCATGGCGAGCTTACCGCGGCTGCTCCGCCTTCGCGCGGTCGGCCGGCGCGAGGTGCGAGGAGAGGAGCGGCCGGTCGTAGGGGCGGAAATCCGGCCGGTCGGCAAAGATCCCGAGCATCGGCGCCGCCAGCGCGTCAGTCCGGTTCAGCGGCGGCAGGCCGAGCAGAAGCTCGACGGTGCGCAGCATGCTGAGCTGGTCGTACCGATCGCTCACTACCGCGCCGCGCTTCACGTACGGCCCGATCGCAAGGCCCACCGTGCGCGTCGCGTCCACGTGGTCCGGGCCATTCTGCGCGTCATCCTCCGTCACCAGGATGAGCGAGTCTTTCCAGACCGGGCTGTGCGATATGGTCTCGACGATCTTGCCGAGAGCCGCGTCGTTCTGCGCCACGAGCTGGTCGGGCGGCAAGGGGATGGTGAGCGCGCCGGCCGTGTGATCGTTCGGCAGCCAGATATAGTGCAGCCGCGCGACCCTGCGGCGCTTCACCTGGTCGTCGAAGTCGGCCTTCCAGGCGGCGAACCGGTCCAGGTCGGAGGTTGCCAGGTCCCACGAGCGGTAGTTGGCCGGATAGCGAGTGAGGTACTCGGCGAAGTCGCGTTTGAGGCGCGGCTGCGCCTTAAGAGCCTCCGCGAGGCTGCCGTCACCGACCAGGAACTCCGAGAACGCGCCGGCAAACGCGGCGTCATCCAGCAGCCGCTCGGCGTCGGCCACGGTCTGCGCGCGTCCGTAGTAGGGCGAGGCGAGTCGGTAAAAGAGGTTGCCGCGGTCCGTAATCGAGGCGAAAGCCACCGTCCGGGCGTGGAACTTGCGCGTCAGCTCGCTGTCGGCGCCGGTATCGTTTCGCAGGATGTCGTAGGCTCGCGTGTAGAGGAAGTAGTTCTCCCCATAGATCTTATAGTCCACGTGCCGCGCGTCGAGCGCGTCCCACAGATAGGCCGGCGACGTCACGCCGGGCGAGGACCCGAAGGGATAGCCCCTGTAACGGCCGGAGTAGGAGGCGTTTCCGAGCCACTCCAGGAAGGGACTGGCGTAGCCGCTCGTGGTGAAGCTGTGACCCAGCACGCTGATCTCGCCGTCGGCGTAGTAGTTGTCCAGCGTCACGAACTCGTCGCAGAGGCGATGGCCGTTCGGCGTGATCTCGCGCCCGAAGAGCGTCAGGAATGAGTCGCCGTTCGCCCGCGGCAGATCGCCCAGCACCTGGTCGTACGTCCGGTTCTCGCGCACGATGTAGAAGATGTGCTTGATCGGCGGCTTAAGGCCCTCGCCACTCGCCGTCGGCGCGCCCGCCTCGACGGTACGGCTCCAGCCGGCAAGGCGGGCGTCGATCTCCGACTTCGGGATGACGCCGAGCGAGCCGTTCAGCAGCGTGAGAACGTAGTCCGGCCCGCTTCGCGGGCCGACGGCCGGCTGCGGCCCCCTCGGATTTGGGCGTCGCAGCCGCACGCCTTTTGCGCTCAGCGTGACAAGCCGCGACTCATCCGCGAGGACGCAGGTGGGATAGAAGCCTGTGGGGACTTCGCCCAGGAGCCGGTGCGACCGCTTGTCGAACACCGCGACGGCGTTGATATTCGCCAGCGACACGTAGAGTCGGTCCGCGTCGACCGCGAGGCAGGTCGGCGCGCCGCCGAACTTCGCGTGCCCGCCCCGGACGCTGAGCGTGCCGCGCACCTCGTCCCTGCCGGTGTCGATCAGCGTGATCGAGTCGGCGCTGGAGTTCACCGCATAGAGGGTGTCGCCATCCGCCACGAGCTGCAGCGGGGCGGCCTCCACGGTAACCGACTTAAGGACCTGCAGCCGATCGTCGAGAACGGCCACGCGGTTCTCGCCGAGGATCGCTGCGTAGAGCTTCCCGGCCGTGCGACAGAGCGCGTAGGGAAAGAAGCCGAGCGGAGCCTCGCGCTCGACGGTTCCCGTGGCCGTGTTCAGGATCGAGATCGCGCCGCGCTGATAGCGGCCTGCGGCGAAGTCGGCCGGGGTCGCGGCCGTCGTGAGCGTCGCCACGGCGAGCCGGCCAGCCTCGAGCGGCGCGATCGCCGCCGCATAGCCGTTGATGCGGTAGGTCCGCACCGTTTGGAAGCGCGCGTCGAGCCGCCACACCTGCTCCGAGATTCCGCCGCTCAGAAACAGATCGCCTGCCGCGACGGCCGCCGACGGAAACAGGGCGTCGAACGTCAGGGTCTGCGTCACCGCGCCTGAAGCCGGATCGACGATCGAGACTTCGGGCTTCGCGGCGCCCGTGTAGTATCCGGTGTTGAGGACGACGATCCTGCCTGCGAAGTTGATGGCGGTGTAGGGCAGGCG
>DATGJU010000257.1:0-2418 GCA_035295045.1 Chthonomonadaceae bacterium | reverse complement strand
CCTAACGCGGCGTCACAGCCACGAGGCGTTTCGCTCTACTCCGGCGAGGGGCTCCCGCTGACGCTCGCGACAGGGTGCAGCCACCGCATATCCGCAACCGTACTGCACCGCGTCCCACAAAGGGCGTTCGAGATGCTTGAGCCGTCTGCGGTGAAAGTCGCAAGCACGGTTCTTAGAGGAGGGAGCGGCGGTAACGCCGCTTCCTTACTCGACAATATCCGGGGTCCGCGGGGCAAAAACCGCAGGATAATCCCGTCCGGCGGTTCGCCGCGCGCTAATCCCCGCCTACCCTCGACTCGAACGCGCTCTCGAATGCCGCCACGACGCTCGTGACCGCGTGTTCCACCGAGACCGGCCGCCCGAGGGCGCGCTCCATCGACGTGACGCCGTAGTCGCGGATGCCGCAGGGCACGATCGTGCGGAAGTGCTCCAGGTCCGGGCAGACGTTCAGGGCGAAGCCGTGCCGCGTTATCCAGCGGCTGACGCGAATGCCCATGGCCGCGATCTTCTCGGGCGCTCCGCCCTCCCCTTCCACCCACACGCCCGTGTAGCCCTCGAACCGCCGTCCGGCAATTCCGAACTCGCCGATCGCCGCGATCAGGCACTCCTCCAGCAGGCGGAAATAGCGGTGCAGGTCCGGCTTGTGCGGCGGCCGGGCGAGATCGAGGATCGGGTAGCCGACGAGCTGGCCGGGACCATGGTAGGTCACGTCGCCGCCGCGATCCGTTTCGACGACAGCGATTCCGAGGCGATCGAGCGATTCCGCGGAGGCGACGACATGCGCGCGGTCGGCGTTGCGGCCGAGCGTGATCGTCGGCGGATGCTCCAGGAGGAGCAGCGTGTCCGGGATTTCGCCGGCGCGCCGCTGCTCGCCCAGCCGAATCTGAAGATCGAGGGCCTCCGCGTAGGGCACGCAGCCGAGCTCAAGTACCTGCATTGCTCGGTCGCCCCACGGTGACGTGCAATTTAGACAGTTTCCTGCGATCCAATTGGTCTCCCGTCTTCCGCCTCCGAGCGGCGCCTGTCCACCGGACCGATCCTGCCAGCCTACACGCGGAGATCCGGGTGCGCCGCCTGGTATATCGATCGATCCATAGCGTCGGTCATTCGCCAAATCCGCTCTATCGACATGGCCGATAGCCGCGCGAACGCCGTCGGCCGGGCGCCGAGGTCGAGGCGCCGCTTGATGGTCAGCGCGCACGCTTCCGCGGGTTCGCGCGCCGTGTCGACTTCCAGGTCCTGGATGTCCAGCGCATGGACGATCCCCTGTTCGACCTGCTCCCGTGCCCGGCCGATCTGGCGGTCTGCGCGCTCCCGCTCGCGCCGCTCAAGCTCCTCCAGATGACAGCGCACGGAGACGAGCAGCACTTCGCAGCCGGCAAACGATTCTGTGTAGTTGCGGAGCTGCAGCGGCCTGGCCACGTCTTCGACGATCAGATTGTTTCCGAAGAGTGCCAGCGCGGCGAAGCAGCCGGGGATCGCCGCGTACAGCCCGGGCATAAACGCGGCGCGCTCGAAGGCTTCGCCGCGCTCCGCGGGAGGAATTCCGAGACTCATCTCCTTGACGGTGTCGGCGTCGGCGTGCAGGTAGGGCTCGCCAAGTGTGCGCTGCAGCGCCCCGGCCAGCGAGGACTTACCGCTGCTCGTTACTCCGTTCAGGAAGATGACCTTGCCGACCGGCATACTCACAATTGCGCTCCCATTCCGCTTCGCTGGCCTGATTATGACACACGCGCGGCGGCCCGCCCCGATGCCACGTCCGCCCCCGCGGTAAGTTCCGGCGAACCCGGCCCCGCGAAATACTTGCTCCGGTTCCGGACCGCACGCGGAATAACTGCGATGTGGCCAAATCTTTAGGCCACGAATAAAAAACTGGTAACCCGGCATAGGTGATAGTTTGCGGAAAACATGGAAGAAACACCTATAACGATCGAGCAGCAAGTGTCCGACAATCCTATGGGGCTTGGAAAGAGCAGATGCTTACCGGGCGATGGATCGCTCGCACGCATCGGACGGCTCTGGCTTGGCCACCAGGCTCTGCCCCATAACTTAATCGCCTGTCACGGATCGACGGGCTGCTTGCGCTCATCCACGGAGGAACCAATGGGCGAAGTTTCGACTCTGTCACTCTGGCAGCAGTTCAAGCATGGCTGCTGTCACGATTCCCGCAACATGCTGATTCAGCGCTACGCCCATCTCGTCTCGATTACGGCGGGCCGCCTCTTCGGGCCGATGCCCTCCGGCATCGAGCGAGACGACCTCGTGGGAGCAGGCGTCGTCGGCCTCGTCAAAGCCGTCGACCAGTTCGATCCCGATCGCAATATCAAGTTCGAGACGTACGCCATCACCCTCATCCGCGGCGCGATCCTGGAGATGCTGCGCGGCGACGACTGGGTGCCGCGGCTCGTGCGCGACCAG
>DATGJU010000256.1:0-5300 GCA_035295045.1 Chthonomonadaceae bacterium | reverse complement strand
CGAAGGGCCGGGCGCGCCTCCGCAAATCGTCGCGCGCGACTTGCAATCCTGGACGGACATGCCCGGCGGCCGCGCCTTCTCCGGCTGCGGAATCTACCGCTCGACCCTGGTCGCCGACGCCGCGATGCGCCGCTTCTGCCGGCTGCGTTTCGACGCGGTTCACGACGCGGCCATCATATTCGTGAACGGGAAGCGCGCAGGAAGTGTATGGACCGCGCCCTATACGCTGGACATTGCGCCGCTCCTGGTCACCGGTGAGAATCGGCTTGAGATTCGCGTCTACAACGCGCCCGCAAACCGCGTGCTCGGCCTGGCCGATCCCGATCTGGGGCCGTTGCGAGCGGCGTACGGCAATCGGTTTCCGGACCCGCAGGAGAAGCGGATCATGGCCGGTCCGCTGCCCGCGGGCCTGGCTGGCAAGTTATGGATCGAGACGCGCGAGTTAGGCAATCGGCAACCGACAGCCCGCAAGCGAAAGTGAATCCACCACTGCAGATTGCCGATTGTCTGCTCTGCGGCCAATGGCCGATTGGAGGGCCCGAATGGACGACTGGCGAGGAAGCGTGAGGACGATCGAGGAGGCGCGGGACTTCGTCCTCGCGTTGGGCTGCTGCGGCATCCTGAAGGACAAGTCCGGCGCGCCGACACTATGGGACGCCATCGACGCGCCGGACAAGCAGCCGGGCGAATCAGGGTGGGGCGAGAAGATGGGGTACGTCTGGAGCTGGAAGAACGAGCTGCCGGCGCGCTATCCTGGCGAGATATTCTACGGCAAGCGCAAGGGCGGCATGGCGGTTCTGTGCAGCATGGAGGCGCTGCGCGGACTGTATGCGGCGCAGCACCGGCCGCTCGCCTCGCTGAGCGAAACGGCCCGCAAGCTCTTCGCAATCATCGAGCAAAACCCCGTGACGAACGGCGAGCTCAAGCACCTCACGAACATGACCGGCAAAGCCTCGCGGTCCGCATACGATCGTGCGCTGCTCGAGCTTCAGGTCGCATTCCAAATCGTCCGAGTAAATAGCACGGAGGCCGAAGGAGATACATGGACGACCTTTGCCGCGCAGTATCCCCATTTCAACCCCTGATCGCGATGCAGTCCATCTGTCGCACTATGGATCGCTACAGGCTACAAGCCACAAGCCACGCGCCACAAGCCACGCCTGTCGCGCGGGAAATCATGTGATATAATACGGTGGCGCGATTTGCCGCTATCGCGGCGGCGCCGTGGCGAACCACGCAGTTCCCCCAATCCGAAACACTATCCGGCAGCCCCGGACCTGCTAACGACGAACGGTGTTCAGGTTTTAAGGTATCCAGGTATTCAGGAAGAGCCGCGAGGGCGCGCCAACTCTCCTGAAAACCTGAAACCCCGAAAACCTGAACGCCCTCTGCAAAGGAGACCTTTTATGCTGCAACGCGCACTGCCGGCGCTGCTTACCGCGGCACTGTGGGCGTCGATTCTGCCGGCCGCAATGGCCGCGACGAAGGCGGACAAGAAAGCTGCCCCGAAAGGCGGCGCTGCCGCTGCACCAGTCAGCGCCGTGGAGTCCGAGGTCGTCGGCTCGGTCAACGGCAAGCCCGTATCGACGTTCGGCCAGCTCGTCACCAAGTTCCAGAAGACCAGCCCGCCGATCTTCGCCGAGGCCGTCGGCGTGGCGATCGGGCAGGACGCGACCGCGCAGTTCTTCGGCTCGACGCCGAAGTCCCAGATCACCGTGACGCGCGAGGCGGTCCTGAAGGGCCTTCGCGCCAACGCGCAGCGTCCGTTCGGAAACGGCCAGCGCCAGCTGAGCCTCGCCTCCATGCTGCAGCAGGACCTGACCCAGGAGGCCATCCGGCAGGCCGGCGTCCAGCGCCACGCGACCGCAACGGACGCGGACGTCAACGCGATGGTCCTCTATCTCGTCCACCAGAAGCGCGCCAGCATGGGCGCGCAGGTCCCGGCGAGCATGACCGACGACCAGTTCCTGAACAAGGTGCAGCCAGGTCTTTCGCTCGCCAAGATCAAGGCGGACCCGGAAATCCGGGTCAACGCGACCATGTTCAACCTGGCCAGGCTGGACATCGAGAAGAAGCTGAAGCACCCGATCGGCGATGCGGACTTCGCCGATGTGCGCCACATCCTTGTGAAGGCCGACCCTCTGCCGCCCAGCCCGACGCCGGAGCAGAAGAAGGCGGATGCCGACGCGCTCGCCAAGGCCACGCAGATCTACAACGACCTGAAGGCCGGCAAGATCAAGTTCGAGGACGCGGTCAAGCAGTACACCGACGATCCCGGCTCCAAAGAGACCGGCGGCAGCTACGGCACGATCATGCCCAGCGATGCGTACGTGCCGGAGTTCCTGAACGCCGCGTTCACGACAAAGTCCGGCGAGATCAGCAAACCCTTCCGCACCCAGTTCGGCTACCACATCCTGGAAGTCACGAAGACCGGCAAGGACCTGAAACCGGAGGAGAAGCGCAACCTCCTGATGTCCAAGGAGTACGCTCAGTCCCAGATCACCTTCCAGACGATCGCATCCGAAGCCAAGATCGTGAACAAGCTCCAGCCGGAGCCGACGATCCCCATCCCCGGCGGCGTCCGCCCCGGCGGGTAAGCAGCGGTCCGCCATGCGATAGCAAGCGCCCCGGCGGCTCGATGGCCGCCGGAGCGCTTTGCGACGACCTGGATACGGGCCAGCCGCTAAAGCAGCGTCTCTGTGAACTCCTCGCCGTCGTGCGTAAATAGAATGACGTCATCGTCGCGTTGCGTGCGAAGGTGGACCGGACGCTTCCAGAGTGTGTGAAGGTACTTCAGCGTGCGGGCGGTGTAGTCCGGGTCCAGCGCCTTGCCGTCGTAGGCGTGCGCCAGCAGCAGCTCGCCGTGCCGGTTGTAGTCGGCGTCCTCCACGTAGATCATCGGGATGCCGAAGTTCGTCATCGAATCGAGCAGCGAGTCACGCACCTTGCGCCAGTCGGTCTCCTGCACCACCCAGAGCTCCTCGCCGTTCACCTCCTCCTTCTTGTAGGTGTACATATCGAGATCGCTCACGAGCTTTTGGGATAGGTACTTGCGCAGGAAGGATGTGTCCGCCTCGTCCCGCCGCACCTCGAAAATCTTCTTCATCCCCTCGCCGGTGGGCCGCTTGAGCTTTTCGCCGCGCCAATCCTCCTCCGGCATGTCCTCGTCCACCTCGCCGTTCCATCGCCGCTCGATGTCGCGGAAGATGTTGTAGCCCACGTAGTAGGGGTTCAGCGACATCCGCGAGCCGGGCGAAAGCACGGACGAGTGGAGCTTGCGGAACTCGATGTGCTCCTCCGGCGTGAGGTCGAGATTCGTCATGATCCGTTCATGCCAAAACGAGTTGTGGTTCACGAATCCGTTCGCGACATAGGCGTGCGCCGTTTCGACAGTGACGTCGTACACGTCGTCGCGGCCGGCCGCAATCGCGACCACCTCGTCCGTCGCCTCTTCGCGCCTGAACCACCGATGCGCGGCCACATAGGCGTCGAGCGCCTCGCGCTTCCGCTCCAGCTTGAATCCAATGCGCTCCGCGAACCGCGCCGCGGACGCGCCCTTGACCTCCAGATTAATGACCTGCTTCTTCTGGGCGCGCTGGCGCGAGAGGATGCCAAAATTGAGCAGAAGCTGCTGGGTCACCTCGGCCAACTCCCGGCTCGCGGTCGATAGGATGACGCCTTGCCTGCCGGCGTACCCATCGGCGTCGAAGTAGCCGCGCAAGAAGGCTGCGACGACGGTCGCAGGCGAGCGCAGGATCGGGTCGGGAATGCGCTTGGCCCGCGCGCGCGCCGCGAGATCGATTCCGAGCGAGCCGAGGAGCGCGAGCAGCTCTCGCGAGTGCACATCTACGCGCCAGCGTGGGCCTGTCTGCGTACGGTCGTCGCGTACCGTCGCCTCTATCCCGAACGCTTTAGCGGCCATGCAGGCGAGATAGCGCGCGTGCGCTTCGTCCGCGCAGGTGAGGCCGATGCCGGATTTTGTTCGGTTGCCGTCGCCGATGAAGGAGCCCAACAGGTAGGCCATGGTATCGTCGAGCGTCTCTGGGAGGCGCAGGCCCGAGCGGGTGCGCAGCCGCTTGCCCGCCATTCCGCGGTACTCCGCAGCTTGCAGCGCCGCGCCGATTTCCGCCGCGCGAACCGTATGCTTACCGGCACGGTGCCGCAGGACCGTCCAGACCGACACGCCGGCCCGCTCCGCGATCTGGGCCAGCGTGGCGTCGCGGGCCGTCGCAGCATATTCCAGCCGGACAGGTTCACTCGCCCATACGTCGGCGCCAGCGGCCAGCCGGACCGTATCGCCAAGCGCTATCTGGTCGAGGGCAGCCCATGAGCCGTCGGCGCGCTGCAGCCTGTGCTTGTGCGCGCCCTCCAGCACGAATCCGCGGCGCGTGCGCAACCGGATCGTCGGGACCTGGCGCTCGACGTGGTGGTCGGTGATCGGTTGGAGGCCGCCGCGCTCGCCAGTCGCCACACGAACGGCCCGCCGCAGCTCGACGATGTCCCGGAAACGCAGGAGGCCCTGCTCCGTCGGGAGCAGCGAGGAGCCGACGGCGCAGGCCCATCCCTCGTTCATGATCTTGGTGCGCATCTGAGGGATGAAGTAGATCATCTCCTCGCGGATCATGTTGATGATGTCGCGCTGCCACTTCTCCAGCTCCGGCGCGTAGTCGCGCAGGAAGCCGAGCAGGTCCTTCTCCGGCTCCGGCGGAAACTTGCGGCCCTTCGGCGCATCCGGCCGGCCGCCCGCGTCCATCATGTTCCAGAGGTCGTCGAACTCCGTAGGCGGCTTTTGCTTGCCCTTCAGGCGCTCGGCCTCGTACTCTTCGGGTGTCTTCCGGCGGAACTGCGCCGTCAGGCCGGTGTCGAAGTGCTCCTCAATCGAAAGGACCGCGTCCAGAAACTCCTCGACCACGAGCGGGCCGAACTCGTCCTCGTACTTGCGGATCCGGTTGCCGTGGAGTCGTACCTTCTCGATCATCCGCCGGTCGGTATGTTCGAAGTAGACGTTGTTCTTGAAGAAGTCGTTGTGGCCCAGGACGTGCGCGACCACGAACTTGTGCGACAGCATCGAGTTGCTGTCCATCAGGAAGGCCTGGCACGGGTCGGTGTTGAAGACGATCTCGTAGATCTTCGACATGCCGTATTCGTAGCTGGTCTTCTGGCGGTGGTAGTCGCGGCCGAATGTCCAGTGCGAGAACCGCGCCGGCAGGCTGTAGCTGCCCAGCTCGTAGATCACGTAGTCCGGCACGACCTCGAAGTGCGTCGGGTAGAAGTCAAGGCCGTAGGAGGCCGCCTTCTCC
>DATGJU010000255.1:0-7073 GCA_035295045.1 Chthonomonadaceae bacterium | reverse complement strand
GGTTACGTCTTTACGATTCAGGACCCGGACGGCGACGTAATCTGGAGCGTGAGAACGTCCGGCCTGAGCGCGACGATGCCGCCGGACGTGCCGGACTTCGAGCTGAAGACGCCGTACGTCTGGCGCCTTACGGGTCTGGCGGACGGGCGGCCTACGAAGAAGGCGGCCTGGGGCGTCGTCACGTTTCTGTCTCCGCAGGACGGCGAGGCGCTGCGAACCCAGATCGACGACCTGAAGTCTAAACTTGCAGCGGCAAAGCCCGGCGGCGCGGCCTCCGCCGCGGATGACGCAGGACTGTACACCGGCCTGATCGTGGACGCGTATTTGCGATTCGGCGTGCTGATGGGCGCGCTCGACTTCACGATAGACGACGAAGGCCGCTCCAACATTCTCTACCACTCCGCCGGGCCTGTCGTGTTCGGAAATTGGGCCTCGACGAGCATGATCGCGGGCGACTGATCGAAGGGAATTCATCGGATGGATAGATCTCTATCGTTTCGACGCGCCGCTTCTGCCGCGGCGCTTGCGGCGACAATAGCGTGCTCCAGCGCGGGGGCCGCGCGGGCCGCAACGTGGGGCGTCATCATCGGCGTCAGCAAGTACCAGAGCGCGCAGATCGCCTCACTGAACTTTCCCGCGGCCGACGCCAGGACGCTGCAGGAGTACCTCGTCCAGAAGGGCAACGTGCCCGAGGCGAACATCAAGCTGCTGGTGAACGACGACGCGACGGGAGAGCACATCAAGGCGGCGTTCTCGGACTTCCTGGCGAAGAACGTCAAGCCGGGGGACGACGTGATCGTGTCAATGGCCGGGCACGGAGTCTCCAAAGGCTGTGGGCTCGACTCCAAGAGCTACTTCCTGCCGACCGACGTGCGCGGCCTGAGCGTTGCCGCCATGGAGCAGTCGGCGATCGACGTGCGCGACATATCGAGCCAACTCGCGAAACTTCCGGCCAAGCAGTTCATCATTCTCGTCGATGCCTGCCGCGAGGACCCGACGCCCGGCCGCGGACTCAAGGGAAACCAGTTGACGGACAGGCTGAGCAGCGACTTCCAGGTGGTGCCCCGCGACGGGCCGAAGAGCGCGGCCTCCGCTACGTTTTTCGCCTGCCAGATCGGGGAGCGGGCCTACGAGGACCCGAACCTGCAGCACGGCGTCTTCACCTACTTCGTACTGGACGCGATCGACAAGGCCGTCAAGCTTGGCGAGCGGCTGGGCGAGCTGCAGATGGACGTACTTGCCGGCTACGTCAGCGATAACGTGAAGCAGTGGGCCAAGCAGAAGAACGGCGAAGGTTCGGAGATTGAGCAGGAGCCGCAGCTTCAGGCCCTCGGCGAGACGCCCAAGGTCGTGATGCTGAAGGTAAAGCCGTCGGACTACCTGCTGCCTTTCAGTGGGCGGGCCGTCGTCTATGGCGCCGCCCTAAAGGCGCTGGACCCGCCTCCTCCCGCGGGGCCCGGGGTCGACTACTTTCAGAGAGCCGAGGAGGCGGAGCGCGAGGGTCGCTTCGAGGTTGCCCAGCAGGGCTACGCCGTCGTCATAGAGCAGGATCCGAAGTTTGGACCGGCGTACGATCGCCTTGCGCGGCTGTACACGATCGGCGGCCAGAACTTCCGCGCGATCGAGACGCTGATCAAGCGGAACGGCAATATCCCGCCGGACGCGCACGCCTACTCCGAGCTGGCCCTCTGCTACACCGCGATTGCCCGCAAGATGGCAATGGCGGAGCAGCCCGGCGGCGCGGCCAAACCGGAGAAGCATAACGACGGCGGAATCCGGCTGCCGGGCGGGATCCGCATCGGCGGTGGACGCAAGAAGAAGCCCGAAGACACCCCCGCGCCCGACAACGCAGCCGCCGGCGCGGAGGCCGGCGACTTCCGGCCGACCGAGAGCGCGCGCGAGGCAGCTGCGTTCGCGCTGAAGGCCGCGAAGCTGGCTCAGAGCGCGGACGACAAGAGCTCCGAGGCGAAGCAGGCGATGGGGTTTGCGCTGATCGCCACGGACAGCAAGGGATCGAACCGCGAGGCGGCGATCGAAATCTTCGGACGCGCGGTGTTCCTGGACGAGAAGAGCGCGGCCGCCACCTACGGACTAGGATATGCGCTGCGCTACTATTCTGTGTTCGAAAAGGGAGACGGCCAGCCGGCGATGTTGAAGCGGGCGGTGGACGCACTGAAGCGGGCCATCGACCTCGATCCGAACTACTACGAGGCGCATCGCGAGCTGGCCTACTGCTACCACCAGATGAACGACACCCAGAACGCGACGAAGCAGTACGAGATCGCGAACGCCAACCGCGGCTCGGCGTCCGATCCGAACGAGGTCGCGGGCCTGAACGTGTCGCTGTCGTCGCTCTATCACATTCAGGCGGACCAGGCCACCGGCGACCGCAAAGCGCAGCTCATGAGCTGCTCGGCCGGCTACATCGACGACGCCAAGGAGATCTCTCCCGACATGAAGACGGTGATGCAGAACCTGCTGTATCAGGGGCCTGGCCGGGTCATCCGCAACGGGATGGATCGGGTGCTGTATGCTCCCTACGACGCGGCGAACCGTGCGGTCGACGCGATCCCTTCGTTCGGCGGCCACGGCGTTCGCGACCTGATACCTGGCGGATTTCGGCTGCCGTAAGCTTCGAGGCGTTCCACGGTACCGCTCCTCGAGCGGGCGGGCGGCTCGCGCGCGCCGCGCCGGTAGCTGTGCGTCCGCCCTGTCCGCTGTTCTCGCGGTCTGGCGCCGGGCCGGCCGAAACGAGCTCGCGGAGCTGGTTCAGCACGGCCTGGCTGCCCGGCCACGCGACCGCCGAATAGCGGATGCGCCCGGCGCCGTCGAGCAGAATCACGGTCGGCACGTGACCGACCTGATAGGCCTGCGTCGTCGCGCCGCCGATGTCGAGGAGCACGGGAAACGGCGGGGCAGCGCGCGGAGCGAACTCCGGCAGGCGCGTGCCGTCCACGCTGATCGTGACGATGCAGAAGCCGATCTCCTCCTGCCTGGCGGCAATCTCGCGCAGGTCCGGCATCTCGGCACGCCAGGTATCGCACCAGAACGCCCAGAAGTTGAGCAGTACCGGCTTCCCGCGCATCTCCTCCAGCCGCACCCGCTTTCCATCCACATCCGGCAGATCGAACTGCGGCGCCGAGGCCCCGATCCAGGGAGCCGCGGGAGTCGCGTGGCTGTGCATGCTTACAGGGGCTGCCGGCAACGTGCCCGTCGCTACGGGATCGTCACCCTGCGCGGACCCAGTGCAGCCCGCCAATCGCACCGTGGGGCGCGGGGGCGTCGGGCGCGCGAGCGTGCCGCTCGTGGGCGTTTGCCGCTCGCTCGTTGGGCGCGGGGACATGCGTCGCGGTTCCGCGGGACGTGCGCCCGAACGACGTAGCCCCGTTGGCCGCGCGCCCGTGGGTGAGCCGTCTGTGGGGCATACGGACGTGGGATGCCCGGGCGTTGGGCGTCCGGCCGGGGGAGGCATGCTCGAGGTACGCCGGACCGTGAGGTACATGCCCGTGGGACACATGACGGTGGGACACTTGCGCGTGGGACACGTGCCCGTGGGACTGAAGTCCTCGGCTCGTGACAACAACATGTCCGCCTTCGCGGACGTCAATGCGAGATCAATTCCTTTGTGATTTTGCATTGGCAATTCACGGTAGAGATGATCGAACTTGCAGACGGCGTTACCCACACAGTGCATCCCAGATCTACTATACGCGAGGTGTGTCGTCTCCCGGTTAACGTCCGCGAAGGCGGACCTGCGGTCGTCACGTGCCGAGGACTTCAGTCCCACGGACGCACCGCGGCTGGACGCAACCCGGCTGGACGCACTGCCGACGGCGGCACCGCGGTCGGCCGTCCTCTTGACGGACGCACCGCCAACGGGCGCACCGCGGTGGGGCGCACCGCCAACGGGCGCACCGCGGTGGGGCGTCCTGCGACTGCGCGTCCTGCGGCCGTGCATACTACGCATGGCCGTGCCGCGGACGGGCGCACTCGCGCTGGGCGCACCGCGGTCGGCCGCACCTCCGACGACCACGCTCCCGCCGGGCGGATTGTGGATGGGCGGTCCGACAAGGGCGCAGGAGATTGCGCGCTCGCTGCGGGACGGTGAAGGTTTGGTAGGTACGACCGCCCGCGCCGCGGTCAATAGGCATGCTGCCATGGCCAGTGCGCTCATTGCTCGCCGATCCTTGCGCGGACGGGCGCGCTGTTGCCGCGGATTTCGGGGAAGTACACCAGCGAGGCGAGCGAGGGCAGGATT
Organism: Chthonomonadaceae bacterium; assembly: GCA_035295045.1. Taxonomy (GTDB): domain Bacteria; phylum Armatimonadota; class Chthonomonadetes; order Chthonomonadales; family Chthonomonadaceae; genus DATGJU01. The sequence continues at coordinate 2,815 of DATGJU010000255.1, read as the reverse complement.
CGGTAGTCGCCGGGCGTCTCCGCGTGAAGGCGATAGGTGAGCGTTGCGCGGCCCTTCGGCAGCTCGCTGAAGAAGAACACCACCTTGTTGTCGCGCACCTCCTGGCGGACGTAGCCCCCGCCGCTCTCGAACGACAGGCCCCATGGCCGGTACATATCGTCCGGCGGCGCGACCTCGCAGCCGGCAGGGATCGGCTCCTCGAGCATTGCATAGCGGTAGTTCGCCGCGGCAGTCACGTCCACAGTCACCTCGACGTCCTGGCCGGAGGAGATCGTTCCGGCGCGCGACGGGTCCTCCGCAGTCAGGCTGTAGCGCCTGTGGACGGAGATGCCACGATCTGCGGCCGACACCGCGTCGGACGGAACAATGTACGCCGCGCGCATCGTGGCATAGAGCACGCCCGCGCCTTCCTTCCGGATAGTCAGCGCCGCGTGGCCGCGCCAGCGCTCCGGCGGGAGCGTGACGCGCGCGGGATCGTCGAACGCCTTCGCGGGCGTCCAGACGAACGCCTCCGTCTTCTCGCCGTCGAGTCCAACGGTCGCGCGGAAGTCCGGCTTCAGCTCGCCGCTCTGCACCATCGCCTGCGCCAGGGCGAGGACCGCCTCGGCGCTGCTGCGGGTCGAGCCCCAGGCCCTGTCGACGCGATTCCCCATCAGCCAGCGGACGGCGCCGGCGATGCGCGGGCTGCTCGGCAGAACGGTAAGCAGAGCTCGCAGCGCGCGGGCCGTGACGCCGGCGTCGTCGCCGCGCCAGGTGTAGCCGCCGTCCGCCGCGGGCCAGTGCGCGGCCGTGCCCTGGACCATCGCTTTGGCCTCCAGCTCGCGGGCTGCGGTAGCGGCCTCCGCTGCGAAACCACGGCTGCAGCGCGATAGCGCCAGGCACAGGGAGGCGAGGCCGAGCGTATCGAGCTGCGCGCGGTTCTGGTAAAGCTCCTCGATCGGCGAGATCGGCCTGTCAGCCGCCGCCTTCGTCACCGCTCCGGGCCGCACGTAGGAGAGTGTTTCGATCCAGTCCGCGCGCCGGTTCCACTCCCGATCGTCGCGAAGCAGCTTGATGAGCGCCTCGGTCCCGCGCAGGACCCGCTGCTCGTCCACGAGATAGCCGGCATCGCGCGCCTGCGCCAGCCCATAGAGCACATAGGCGGTCATGTCGCCGTCGGTCTGGTCGAACTCCCACCAGTTCCAGCCGCCGTCCGAATGCTGATACCGGTAGAGCCGCTGCAGGCCGGCCGTGACCCACGCATCGAGATCGGCGCGGACCGTGCGGCCGGTGTGCAGACGCTTCAGCGTCGTCGCGACCGCGATGTCCGGCAGGAGCGCGCTCATCGTCTGCTCCGAGCAGCCGTACGGATAGCTGGTGAGATAGTCAAGCGCGTCGAATGTGGCCGCGGCCAGCGACGGCGCCAGCGACACGGTTATCGTGGCGTCCCGCGGAATGCCCGCCAGGTCGATCGGCGTCTCGGCGTTCGGTTCGGACAGCGTTTCCGCGCGACTGTCGACCTGAGTCAGCCCGTCGTGCGCCACCGGCAGCGTCAGCTCCGCGGCATCCTTGCCGCCTGGGCCCCCGTCCGCCGTGATGCGGAAGCGTGCCGCGCCGCCGGACGGGGCTCCGCCCTCGGCGGCACGCGCGATCTTCGCGCGCCAGTCCAGCCGCGTCTCTCCGCCGGCCCGCAGCGTGATCTTCCGCGCCGCCGCGCCATCCACCGTTGCGCCGACTGCGTCGATCCGCGCCTCGACGCTCCGCGTTTCGCCGGTGTAGTTGTGGACCACGGCGGAGATGACCGCGTCATCGCCTTCGACGTAGAAGCGCGGAAGCGAGATCCGGACCAGGAGCGGCAGCGCGCTGATAACGTCGCACGTCGCCGTGCCGACGGCCGTCGCCTGCGTGATTCCGCGCACCGTGGCCCGCCAGGTCGTCAGATTGTCCGGGAGCGGAAACCGGACGACCGCGATCCCGGAGGCATCGGTCTCGACGGCTGGCCGCCAGACCGCGGTATCCGCGAATTGCCGGCGCACCCGAATTCCGGCGGCGTCGGCGGGCGGCTCAGCGGGCGCTTTCGGCTCTCTTGGCACGGTTTGCGCCGCGCCGCCGCTGTACTGTGCGGCGAACGAGAAGTCCGTGTATACGCGCACCTCCTGGCCGCCGTAAAAGAAGCCCTCGGGATCCGGCGTATCGTCCGGCCGGACGGCGTAGACGCTCGCGTCTACGACGCCCAGGCCGACCTCCGCGGCGACGGGCCGGCCGCGATAGTCGCGCGTCGTGATCGTGTAGACCGCCTCCTCGCCGGGCGCGTACCGTGTTTTTGCGGGCGCAACCGCCACCGCCAGTTTCTGTTCGTCCCGCGCCACCTGCACCGCTAGATCCTGCTCGTAGACGTGGCGCTCCTGGACGATCGCGACGCTCACGTGGACGCACGGAAAGTTGCGGTCGGTGAGGGGGATCCGCAGCGTGCTGGAGCGACCTGAGATGCGGACGACGCGGTGCTCGTACATCCGCTCGCCCTGCAGCGTGACCAGCGCCCAGGCGACGGGATAGGCGGGCCGATCGTCCTCGGCCCGCCGGCCTCCGGAGGCGGCCTTGCGCCGCCGCGCGCCCGCGCCAGGCGTCACGAGGTTCGTATTGACGAGGATTGTCGCGATATCGCCGGGCCGGTAGCTCGCACGGTCGGGAATCAGGTCCAGGTTGGGGTACTCGTAGCCGGCGATATCCTCGCCCGCGATCCAGACGTATCCGCCCGCCGCGACCCTGTTATCGGCCGCATCGAACGCTTCCGCCGCAATCTCTATGTAGCCGGGCTGCTCAAGCGCGAAGAGCG
>DATGJU010000254.1:0-3262 GCA_035295045.1 Chthonomonadaceae bacterium | reverse complement strand
CTGCTTCCCGGCATCGGCGGGCAGCTCGCCGTCGGTTATCGGCGTCCCGTTCTCTCCGACCTGATGGGAGAGGATCAGGTGCCTCTCTGTCGGCGCGAGACCGGTCACCTCCCAGGTAAGCGTCGTGGTCCGGCCCTGCTCGACCGTCGAGGGAACCGCCGCAAACTTGTAGATCTTGATTGGCTCCGGCGGCTTCGGCCGAAACGCGATGAACGCGCCGCCGCCGAGTCCGAGCAGCAGGAGGAAGATACCGAGCAGCGGCGAGATGAGCGCGTGCTTTTCGACCTGGCCGTGCGCGTTGGCGGAGATGTAGGAGTCGTCGGTCGATCGGGCGGATGCCGTGTACCCATAGATGCGCGTGCCGCCGATAAGCGACGCCACCTTGGGCCGGACCGCGAGCGGAACCGTGACGGTCTGTCCCGGCTTGACGGTGATGCGGTCCGCGTCGTACTCGTAGGCGCACTCGTCGTCGGGATCGCTGGCGAACAGGTCCAGGGTCTCCTCGACGTTGCCGTCGTTTGCGATCGTCACGTCGACATCGTTGAGCGGATGGAAAAAGGTCGCGACTACGCGTTTGGGGTTGAGTTCCGCCTGGAGCGCGCTGTACGGCTTTACATTGAGCGACGCCTGGGCCACGCCGACCTCGCCGGTCTCCATAGCCTGTACGCGCACCAGGAAGGGATAGGTACCCGCCCGGTTGGAGCTGGAGCGTGCGACCCGGAACGGCACCTTGAGCACGGCCTGGGCGCCGGCTGACACGTTTACCGCGGGGACCGGGATCGCGTACCACTCGACGTCGATGCCCTCGATCTCGAGGGACAGCCGGTCCGCGGATTCCTGATGATTGGTCATCGTGACCGTCAGTTGCGCGACGGTTCCTGGCTCGATACTCAGGTCGGGCTCGGACAGGGATACTACGATCTTGTGCACGTCCATAATGCTGGTTGCCATTGCAAACGCTAAACCCTTGTGGTGCGCGGGTTCTGGCAATTAGCACTCCCGCTGAGCGAACTATACATGCCTCCGTGCTCCGTCATTATATTCGTAAGACTCGGGCTTTGTCAATCGGCGCGGGGCAGCGCGGGAAGCAGCGGCGCCTCGCAGTATTGCCGGTTCCGCTCGGCTAAATCGCCGGGGATGGCGGCCCACTTGTCAAAGTGTCCGCCAATCGTATATAATAGTGCGTGCGGTCGATGACTTCGGGCGGCTCTCGCTGGCTTCCACGGGCATTTCCAGCAGTGTCCCACGCACGGCCATAAAGTCGTACCTGCCAACGCTCAATCGCGTCCTCTGTTTCCCCGACGCTCCTCAAAAGGTGAATCGCCATGTACTGCAGTTCTTGCGGCGCAAAAAACGTCGCCGAAAGCAACTATTGCCGCCAATGCGGGCTGAAGCTCGCGCCGCCGCAGGCGGTGCGCGTGTCGGAAGAGGCGTTCGACCGGGCCATGCCCGAGGACGAGAAGGTTGCCGCGCTCCTGGAGCTCGCCTATCGCAGGCGCAAGGACGGCGACCTGGACGCTTCGATCGCGCTCTGCAACGAGGTGGTCGGAATCAGGCCCGAAAGCACCACGGCGCACGGGCTTCTCGGCCAGTTGTACGAACAGACCGGCGATCGGGAGAAGGCGGTCGCGCAGTATGAAAAGGTGCTCAAGCTCAACCCCGGCAGCATTGCGGACCGCGTCAAGCTGGACGATCTCCGCGAGGGCCGCGCCGCGGCTCCCCGCCGCGCGCCGCTTTCCGTCGCCCTGCCTGTCGGTTCCGGCGTCGATCCGAACGGAGCGGCGATGCGCGGCGGCATGATATGGGGCGTCGGACTCGTCGCGCTCCTGATGCTCTCCGGCGCCGCACTCGCGATTATGTTCAGCCGCCGGCCCGAATCCGCGCCTACGAGCGGCATCGCTGCAAGCCAGGGCACGGCCAAGACCGGGACGCCTACGGCCGCGCCGCCGACTGCCGGCCAGCCCGGGGCGGATCAGGCCGATCGCTCCGCGGCGGGCTCGCCGGCCAACGGCAGCGTCTTCGGCAACGTACTGCCGACCTACGGAATTGTGGGGCAGCCCGTGGTGCAGCAGTACGCGCAGCCCCCGATCTACATTTATCCGCCGGGCTACGGGCAGCGACAGGGCTCCGCGCGGGCGGCCGTGGCCGCCCGTTCGCCGAAATCCGCGCCCTCCGGCGAGCAGATCTCGTCCGACCCGGACGGCGGCGTGCGGATCCACCTGTCTTCATCCGATGCGCCGGCGCGCGATTCCTCGGCACACGACGCCTCGATGCGGGACAACGGCGCGGCGGACGGAGCGCGCGTCCACGTCCCGGCCGGGCCGGAGCAGTCCATCATTCACATAAGCGCTTCGAACAAGGCAGTCGATCCGGTTACCGCGTACGCCGCGAGCTCAGAGGCGACCGCGTACATGTCCGCCGGCCTGGACAAGATGAACCGGATGGATTACAACGGCGCCATATCGGCATTCAAGAAGGCGCTCGGAAGCGGCACCAACGACGACACCGCCTACGTTTACGAGAATCTTGGCCACTGCTACGAGAACTTGACGCAGAATTCCATCGCCGTCCAGATGTACGAGAAGGCGAGGGCCGAATATCAGAAGCTCGTAACGGAAGGGCGGCAGCTCGAACGCGCCAACAAGGGCATCTCGGTCTGCGAGAACGGCATCAAGCTATGCAAGAGCGAATAGGCGGCGGCGCGGCCTGCAATCAACCATCGCCGATCGGCGGCGCTACCAGGATAAACCTATGCGACAGCGAGTAGACCGAACGGCACTCCCGATCCTCGCGGCGGCCGGCCTGGCCGCGGTCTTCGCGGCGGCCGGGCTGCGGCCCGCGGCTGCGGACGAGAACGCCGCCGGGGCAGACTCGGACCTGCCCGTGCTGCTGCTCGTCCAGGAGCGGCCGGCCGCCAACAGTCCGCAGGCGGCGGACATCGGCATTCGGCTGCGCACCACGCTGCGCGAGGCGCTTACGCACTCCGGCCGGTTCCAGGTGCATACGTTCCTGCCCGGCGACAGCGTGATCAAGCGGGCGCTAAACGAGCATCTGATCGCCGCGGACGATCTCGCCGAGCCGCACCGGGTCGAGAGCCTGGAGCGAATCGCGAAGGCCATCGGCGCGCGCTTCATCCTCAACTACAACACGACTGTGAACCGTACGGAAGCGCACACGGAGCTGAAGTATCTCGACAATCCGGGCAGGGCCGACTGGATGGTCCTTGCGGACCAGCAGATTTCGATTCCGCTGGTGATCGGCA
>DATGJU010000253.1:0-7487 GCA_035295045.1 Chthonomonadaceae bacterium | reverse complement strand
ATGCGAGCGATCTTCGAGCCGCACAACGTCCGCACCGACCGCATTCCCGGCCAGCCCGATGTTTCAAAGGACGGCCTCGTCCGTGCGTTCGACGCCGATCCGACGGCCGTGACCTACCGGTTTGTTCGAGGCGACGAGCGCAACCCAGATAAGTCTCACGCGATGGCGCCCGGCGTGCCTGCCTCGCTCGGCGGAGATTTCGAAGTACGCCCAATCGCTGTGCCCTACCACGCCGCGAATCCAGACCGGCGCGACTTCGTCGTCAAGGAGACGCTCGATCAGAGCCGCCGCGCGGTTGCCGCGGCAAGATCGGCCGCTGAGGCCGCGACGGCGGCGACGGCGCCGCGCCTGCGCCTCGCCGTCGAGATCGCGGAGGCTCGCGACGCCGCGCTGCGGGCGGTGCTCGCGATCGAATCGCTGGATGAGGCCGGTCGAAAGGGCTCTGCGGAGTGGACGGAGCGCGCCCATGCCGCAGTAAGCGCGCAGCGAGCGGCCGCCGCGAAGGAGGCGGAGGCGGCCCTGCTCGACGCGCGCGCCGAGGACGCAGCCGCGGCCGAGAAAGTGAAAGCTGTCGCCGATAAGCCCGGAACCGACAAGCTGCGTACTATCGCGACCGCCGCTCGCGCGAAGGTAGCGGCCGCCGAAAAGGCGCTAGCCGCCGCGCAGCAGGCGCTGGCCGGCCCGCCGAGCACGGAGTACAAACCGCGCCCTCAGGAGACCTACCCGGCTGAGAGCACGGGCCGGCGCCTCGCGTTCGCTAAGTGGCTCACTGATACTGCCAACCCGCTCGCCGCGCGCATCGCCGTCAACCATATCTGGGCGCGACACTTCGGCGAAGGCCTCGTGCCGAGCACGAGCGACTTCGGCCGTAACGGGCGCCCGCCGAGCAACCCTCAGCTCCTCGACTGGCTCGCCGCGCACTTCATGGCCGGCCAGTGGCGTATGAAGGATCTGCATCGGCTGATGGTGACGAGCCGCGCCTATCGGCTGGCGAGCACGCCAGATCCCGCCGACGCAAAGATCGACCCGGACGACGTGTGCCTCTGGCGCTACCCGGGCCGGCGGATGGAGGCCGAAGCCGTCCGCGACAATATCCTCTACGTCGCCGGACATCTCGACGAGACCCGCGGCGGCCCGGAGATCGACCACACGCTTGGACTTACGTCGCGGCGGCGAAGCATCTATCTGCGCACGGCCGCCGAGAAGCAGTCGGAGTTCCTACAAGTCTTCGATGGTCCGAGCGTGACCGAGTGCTATGAGCGTCGCCACACGGTGATGCCGCAGCAGGCGCTGGCTCTCTCCAATAGCGAGCTGACGCAGCGCGAGTCGCGCCTTCTCGCCGCCGAGCTGTCCAGGACCGCGGGCGCCGACGATGCGCGCTTCGTTCAGGATGCCTTCCTGCGAGTGCTGGCCCGCCGGCCAACGGTCAGGGAAGCCGCCGAGTGCCGCAAGTTCCTTGCGGATCAGACGACTCGCCTTGGGCGGAGAACGACGATGCCCGCTGACGCTGCAGCAAAGCTCCGGTCCGATCTGGTGCTCGTCTTATTCAGCCACAACGATTTCGTCACCATACGGTAGGCAGGAGCGCGGTTATGAGCAATCATCGAATCCCCGATAACTGCTGCAAGGGCGTCACACGGCGGTCGTTTCTCGCAGACACCGGCATGGGCTTCACGGGTCTCGCGCTCGGCGCAATGCTGGCGGCCGAGCCTTCGCGCGCCGAGTCGGCGCCGCGGGCCGGCGGTCCCCGCGGCCTGCCGATGGCGCGGCCTAAGGCGCGGTCGGTCATCTGGATATTCCTCTGCGGCGGCGTCAGCCACGTCGAGAGCTTCGACATCAAGCCGGAGCTGACGAAATATGCCGGAAAGTCGATCGAGGACACGCCGCACAAGGATGTCCTGGATCCGAAGCGCATCAACGCCAACATTGTAGGCGGAAATCCTGCCCACGGCAATCGCAAGGTGATTATGCCGCTTCAGACGGGCTACAAGGCGTACGGTCAGAGCGGCCTGGTGGTCGGCGACTGGTTCCGCGAAGTAGGCGAGTGTGCGGACGATCTCGCCGTTGTCCGATCGCTCTGGACGCTGGATAACGACCACGGCGCGCAGCTCACGTTCCAGACCGGCCGTCACGTGCGCGAGGGCGCGCACCCGACCATAGGCTCATGGGCCTGCTACGGACTGGGCACGCTGAACCAGAATCTGCCGGAGTACGTGGTCCTCGGCGCGCCGACCGGCGACTGCTGCGGTGGCGCCTGGACCTTCGGCGCCGCCTACCTCGGTCCGCAGTACTCGGGCGTCCGGCTCGCGGTCGACCCGAAGCATCCCCTGCCCTTCCTTTCGCCGGCCGACACCGGTGTCTCGCGGGAGGAGCAGGAGGCGAACCTGAGCCTGCTCGGCAAACTCAACACGCTCGCCGGCATCGACTATCCGGACGATCCGAACTTGCGGGCGCGGATCAAGTCCTACGAGCTGGCGTTCCAGATGCAGGCATCCGTTCCTGAGACGCTGGACATCGACAAGGAGCGCGAGTCCACGCGGGCCGCGTACGGACTGGACCGCCCGGAGACGAAGTCGTTCGGAGAGCAGTGTCTGGCTGCCCGCCGGCTGGTTGAGCGCGGCGTGCGGTTCGTGCAGGTGTTCCACGGCGGAGGCGGAGGAGGCGCCTGGGACGCCCACTCGGAGATCAAGGGGAACCACTCGCAGCTATCGAGCCAGGTCGACAAGCCGATCGCGGCGCTGCTGCGCGACTTGAAACAGCGCGGCCTCCTGGAGAGCACCATCGTGGTGTGCGGTACGGAGTTCGGCCGCTCGCCGGGCGCGGAGGGGACCGGCCGGGATCACCATCCGCATGGCTTCTCCGCGTGGCTAGCCGGCGGCGGCATCAAGGGCGGCATCGCGCACGGCGCCACCGACGAACTGGGGTTCCACGCGGTCCAGGACCGGCACTACGTCACGGACATCCACGCGACCGTCCTGAACCGTCTCGGCCTGGACTCGCATCGCCTGGAAGTCCCCGGCCGCAAGCGCCTTGAGATCGACCATGGCAGGCCTATTGCCGAAATCCTGGCCTAAAGCCCGGTCGGGTGGTCGATAAAGTCGACCTGCAGACCAAACCGCTCGCGCAGATGGTCCCCGAGCGCTCGTATGCCCACTGTCTCCGTAGCATAATGCCCGGCGTAGATCACATTGAGGCCGCGCTCCTCGGCCTCGAAGTATGTGTGATGCTGCCCCTCGCCGGTCACGAACGTGTCAATGCCGGCGCTCGCCGCCTCGGCGATGAGCGAGCCGCCGCCTCCCGTGAGCACTCCAACCCTGCGCACCGCCTCCGGTCCGGCTCCGATCACCAGCGCCGTAACTCCCAGCGCCTCCTGGACGCGGACCACGAACTCGGCGCGGGAGAGTCCTGCGCTCGCCGTGACTCCGATCTCCACGCCGTGAATCGCCCCGAATGATCCGTCCGGCGTCAGGCTGAGCATCCGCGCGAGTACGTGATTGTTGCCCACTTCCGGGTGCGCGTCGAGCGGAAGGTGGCAGGAGTAGAGCGCGACGTTGTGACGAATCAGCGCGGATAGGCGCCGGTAGTACATTCCGGTCACAGGCGCGGTCCGTCCCCAAAACAGGCCGTGGTGTACAACGAGCACGTCGGCGCCGTCAGCCGCCGCCTGATCGATCGTCGCCTGGCACGCGTCGACGGCGACCGCGATCCGCCGCACGGCCTCCGCACCCGCTACTTGCAGCCCGTTGAGCGCGCCGCTATAGTCCGGTATCGCGTCAATTCGCAGATAGTCGTTCAAGTATTCGACAAGCGCCGCAAGCTGCATTTTGCCCCGCCTTCACCGCAAATTTGCCTGGCTCCCCGGCAATGAATTCATGCCCCCGTTCACCTGATCGAAGGCAGAATCCTGCGCTAATTGCGACGGTCTAACGGCCCTACAAATCGGCATGGAAAGAGGCCTTTCTCCCTATTGCGGCGCATATGCCGGTGTGCTATACTGACATCCGCTGCGGTCGAAAGTTCTACCCGTAGTGGTATCGGCTCCTTATTGGCACTGTTGATAGGAGTTGTGATCATGGAATCCAGTACGCCGCCCGACTCGCCCGCACCCACCGAGGATGGGCCTTCCGGGGCAGGCTCCGCGCCCACTTCGGCGGAAGCCGAAACGCCGGATACGAGCGCTTCCGGCGACGCCGGCGTCGGCCGGGACGAACCGGCCGAAAGCGCCGATTCCTTTGAAAACCGGATGCCGGATCCGTCCTCGCTTGTGGCCATGGCCGCAATGCATCTCTCCACATCGGCGCTCCTGCCGGTTCTGTTGGCCGTCTTCGATCACCACGCATGGCGATCGATCGGACTGCTCGCGGACCACACCGGCGAAGCGAAGAAAGACCTGCCGTCGGCGCAGCTTGCTATCGACTGCTACGCGTTCGTGCTGAGCAAGATAGAGGCTTCGCTCGATGAGCCGGAAAGACGCGACGCGCAGCGCAGGCTTACTGACCTGCGCATGAACTACGTCGCGAAGACGCGAGAGGGCTGAACCGAACGGCCCGAAATCGCGCAGCATGCCGTTCGTTTATAGGGACGGTCATGCGCACTCCTTCTCAATTGTGTTCTTGATCGGCGCGGTCGGCTCCCAGGACGGAGTTGCTGGGCATTGGGAGAATTGATCGCTCTTGACCGTGCACATGAGGCGGCGCGGCGGCGATATCGATTCTCAATCCCAACCAGTGCATGCCTGACGCGCCGGTAACGCAGTCTCGGACCGCGAGTCCGAACGCAACTATTGAGCGGTAAACTATTACCGCCGCAAAAAACGTCGAACCGGAGAAATAAGGAGAGCACTATGGCACATGGGATTCTAATCCCACCATGCCAGGTCGTGTGTCTGCGCCAGCCCTGGCAGGACGCGATGACCGCCTTTGCTCGTCCGGCCATGATCGTCCACCAGGCTTTGCTGCGTGCCGTATCGGTCACGCGCGTCGTCTGGAGACGCCTGACCGGGGCGAGGGATTCGACACGGCCGCAGCAAGGCGCCCGACACCGCCGGACCGCGCCCGTGACACCTTTTGAGAAGCAGTACGACAATCTGGTTGATACACTGTGCGCCGCAGCGCACGAAGGAGTTACGCCCGAGCGTGAGCGGCGCTACCGCCGTGCGCGTGCGTGGATGCGGACGCACTACCCATTCGTAGCGTGCAAGCTACGCGGCTACTGGGCCGCCCCGGACAACCGGGAGACGGACCCGTTCACGCCGCTGTTCGCTTCCGCGCAGCTCGTGGAGGCGATCAACGCCGACAATGCGATCGACGACATGATGCGTTCGCGGGCGGCTCTCGAAGCCTATCGCGCCGACATCGACAGGCAGCCGTTGGGAGCTGCCTAGCACGCCGGCCGGCCGCTCTGCCAACAGGGCGGCCGGCTTACTGTTGGAGCTCCCGACGCGCGGATACGCGGGGCCGTGGCACCGGAAACATGCCGCCTTCCGCTTGACAAGGCGGCTCCAAGTGCTTATAATGTTGGCATTCCCCGCACCGAAACGAAGTCCGGCGCAGGCGAGCCACCGATATTTCTACGTACTGGAAGAGGCGATAGATGTCCGACTCGTCCGCGATGGCGACCGGCGCCGCTGACAACGTTGCCGCAATCATTCTGGCGGCCGGCAAGTCGACGCGCATGCGGTCGAAGACGCCTAAGCCGCTCCATGCCCTTTGTGGCCGCCCGCTCACCGGCCACGTCATTCACTCCTGCCGGACTGCCGGCGTAGCGCGCGTCGTGGTCGTGGTTGGGCATGAGGCGGACGCGGTTCGGAAGGGCCTCGGCGACAGCGTCGAGTACGCCCTACAGGAGGCGCCGCTCGGCACGGGACATGCCGCTCTCGCCGCACGCAGCCTCTTCCACGGCTGGTCCGGCACGATCCTGGTTCTCGCCGGCGACGTGCCCCTGCTGCCCGCACCATCGCTTCAGCGACTCTTGGAACATCACAAGCGCACTGCGGCGTCGGCGACGCTTCTAACCGCCTTCCTCGACGATCCGACGGGATATGGGCGCGTAATCCGCGATGCCGACGGCTGCGTGGCCGCCATCGTGGAGCACCGGGACGCCACACCGGAACAGCGTGCCATCAAAGAGTGGAACCCCTCCATCTACGCCTTCGAGTCCGACCATCTGTGGGCCGCGCTCTCGCGGGTCGAGCCGGCAAACAACCAGAAGGAGATCTATCTTACCGACGCGATAGGCATCCTCCGCGGGGGCGGCCGGCGCGTCGAGGCGGTCCCCGCCGACGGCCCGCAAGATGTGCTCGGCGTGAACAATCGCGTCGAGCTCGCCGAGGCCGGCGCAATCTTGCAGCGCCGCATTCTCGTCGAGCACATGCTCGCCGGCGTCTCGATCACGGACCCCGCCTCGACCTATATCGACGCGGGAGTCACGATCGGCCAGGACACGACGGTCGAGCCGGCGACGTTTCTGTACCGCGGAACCACGGTCGGCGAAGACTGTACTATCGGCCCGTTCGCTCGCATATCCGGCTCGCGCATCGGAAACCGGTGCCGCATCGTCGCGGCGCAAATCACCGACTCGACTATCGGCTCCGACGTATCGATCGGCCCATTCGCGAATCTCCGGCCCGCGACGACGCTCGCAGACCGTGTCAAGATCGGCGATTTCGTCGAGACGAAGAACGCCAACTTCGGCCCCGGCGCGCAGGCGTCGCATCTCAGCTACATTGGCGACGCGGAGGTCGGAGGCGGGACCAACATCGGGGCGGGCACGATTACATGTAACTACGACGGCTACCGCAAGCACCGGACCGTCATCGGCCGCAACGCTTTCGTCGGCTCACACGCGACGCTCGTCGCGCCGATCACGATCGGCGATGGAGCCTTCATCGCGGCGGGGTCTTCCGTTACCGTGAGCGTGCCGGCCGACGCGATGGCCATCGCGAGGGCGCGCACCACGCTGAAAGAGGGCTGGGCGGCCACATACAGGGCAGAACGGTCCGCTGCAAAGGCGGCGGAGGCCGCGAACGCGCGGCCCAACCACGGGAGCGAATAACCGGCGACAGTCGATCATCGAGAAGCCATTCGAAATACTGCGATCACACGGCAGGGCGACGATCGCAGGGGGTTGCATAAATCCGGGCGAATCTGGGGAGCGACGTCATGCAGGATATGCACGGGTTACGGATCTTCACCGGTAATGCACACCCCAAGCTGGCAGCCGACATTGCGGCGGAGCTGGGCACGCCGCTCGGCGCCATTGTCGTCAAGCAGTTCTCCGACGGCGAGATTTGCATCAAGATCGAAGAGTCGGCCCGCGGACAGGATATCTTCATCGTCCAGCCCACGTGCGCGCCGGTAAACGACAATCTGATCGAAGTGCTGATCATGATCGACGCGTTCCGCCGGGCGTCCGCGCGCCGCATCACGGTCGTCCTCCCCTACTACGGCTACGCTCGTCAGGACAAGAAGGTCAAGCCGCGAGAGCCG